>JAZRWV010000140.1:0-3661 GCA_045599925.1 Myxococcota bacterium | reverse complement strand
GAACGACATGGCTACGATCCGACTTATTTGACTTTGCGTCTGAAAATCGTATCGACAATCGGCGACATGATGAGCATACCGCCTCGCATGAAGAGCATGGCCGTGACGATGGTAACGCCGTTAATTGTATAGGCGAGCGTCGTGGTGACGACGACGACGCCGGTGCAGATACCCGAGAAAAGGGTCAGAAGACGCGGACGGGGAAGCGAGAGAGAGCCGAGTTTCCATTGTGTGGCGTATTTCCACCAGCCCATGAGGCTGATGAAGCAGATCATGACGAGAACGGATACCATAATTGTCGGCGGCAGAATCTCGAAGCTGTTGACCGTAACATCAGCCTGGGTCAAGCCATCGGGAACTGAAGCCATACCTTTCGTCAAAACTTTCGTAAAGAACGAATAGGGAATGTAAACCGCAAAATAGCCGAATGCAAACCACCAGATGGAGATTTGCTTTTTGGGTTTAGTCAAATCAGTCATTTTTTAACTCTCTCCAAAAAAAGGAATGAACAGGGGCAGACCTGATTGTTTGAGGAATACCCCCAACAAAAACATTCGCGCGAAATAACACCACCATCCTGTTCTGACAACCCGTTTTTGACTTAAAATGATAAAAATCGCCTTATTTTAAGCCAAAATGCGTGACATGAGTCATACAATGTGGTTATGTGTGGTTATTTTAGGGTCATAGAATACAAAAAAAGCAGGCCGAGAAGGCCTGCTTAAAGCGGTTTAGTGCCAGAAATTATTTGCCGCAGGAATTTTTGTCTTCGCTGCAGGTTTTTCCATCGCAAGCGGTTAAAAATTTATTTCAGGCAGGAAGGATCAGCTGTACCTCCAAGCTCTATACCATTTTTGAGCTCACCCCATGTGCTGCTGTTGAAGAAAATGGTTCGGATGAGTTTACCGGTTTTACCATTGATTTCTTCGATTGTATCCCCAGTATTGCAAAGAATTTTGTCAGAAGAAGGCGCATAGCATGACAAAGCTTTGACATCTCGAGTCCACATATCAACACCCGTCGCAACATCGACTAGAGTGAGTTTGTCACTGCCAATGACGAGAACATTATCGCCGACGAATTTTACATTCTGAGCATCCTTGAATCGGTTTGCGTAAGCTTTGAAGCCCTTATCTTCACCGGTTGTCGTGACATAGAGCTGATGATTTTCATCGGTTGCTGCGACCAGGTTTCCAGAGAGGGCAATGGACAGGTGCGTAATGTGAGAATTTGTGCGGGCGAGGGCTTTGAGCACACCTTTGTGCTTCTGTTCATCCATGTAATAAATGAGGCCGATTTTATTGTTGGCAGTGTCATCACTGGCAAGGACGGCACGTCCGTCGCCGGAGAGGGAAATTGCATAGGCACCGGTGGAAAATCGAAGTTTGTAATCAGCACTTTGTCGGTTGATGAAATCCTGCACGGTTTCTGCGAGGTTGATGCCTGAAAAACGCTGAGGGACATTCCAGATGTTAATGGTGTTGTTCTGGTCAAGGATGCCCATTTCCTTGTTGTCCGGGGTGAACATGACACGTCGCGTGGCGGGGTTCGGATCCCCGGTCAGCTTGAAGAATTCCGTGTCGGTCTCGACATGGATGAGCATGATTTTGTTATTGGTGTAGTGAATAATAACGTCAGTACTAGGAATGAGCTGATAGGTATCAACGCTGTCTGGAAGCTTTTTAATGAGTTTTGTAGAACCGTCCGGCATAACCTGCCACAGCGTGGAGTCCTCAAGAAGATACTGCTGACCGCCTTCCTGTTTTGTGACCATCTGAAGGATTTTGCTTTTGCATTCGGCCGCGATCATGCCTGATTTGGGGGCATTGGGGACTTTAGCAGCTTCAACGGCAGCTGCTTCCTGAGCTGCCTGATCATTTTTAGCCGCATCCGCCGCTGATGCGGGTGAGTCCGAACTGCCGTCAGATGTGGATTTGCATCCCATCAACATTGCGGCCGTCAGAATCATGGCAAGACAAATCGTTTTCTTCATCTCTCTATCCTTGTTAAAACCTTAATATCATTCGTATCTCCGAATGAAATTTCATTCGGAATGTTTGCAGAGATTATCTTTCTATAAAAGATTACATTTGGCAATATGAAATTGGAGAGTTGTGTGAAAGTCGCATAAAGCGTACAATTGTGCATTCCAAATTGCACCTTGTCCAAGTGCAGTTTTCTGGAAAATCTGAATCGATATTGGATGATTTTTATGCAATCAAAACTCATTATTTTGGCCGCTTCGTGTGTATGTTCTTTCTTGATGATGTCTTGCGCATCGACAACGGCTCCGGTTGCAGCAACTGCTGATAATATCGTTGAAATCCCTGTTAATGCTGCTGATAATGTTTCGGCTTCTTCTGATGTGTCACAAACAGAAGCTGTAGAAACTGAAGTGAAAACAGAAGAAGATGGGATTGAACCAGACCCGGATAATGTGACATCAGTCAGTACATTGGTGGGCGAAACAGAGCCCGAACATCCAACCGTTGTCGTCCTTCCTGATTCGGAACAAACATCTGTTCAGCCCGAACTGACGCCAATTCAAAAACTGATGGCAGAAGGAAATTTCGCCGAGGCTCGCCACGAAGCTCTTATAGATTTGCGAAGCGGAAAGACAACAGACGCCAGTGAATTCTGGAGCATTGTCGAGAATGATCCCATGCTCTCGCATACATTGGATGAAGAAGTTCGGCCGCATGGAACGAATACAATATCCGCGCTTGGCGGCGGTTCAACCGTTTCGTTCAAATACAAGGATTCTGCGGATGAAACGGCAAAAGCTGCATTAAAACCCGATCAGGACTTGCGTCAGACGATGTACCGTTCCGGAATTGCCTATTACCGCCTTTGCCAGATATTGGGATGCAGTTTTGATACACCGGTCACTCGACCTGCGCGTTTCAAGAAATCGGATTTCAATGCATTGTATAACGCCTCCGATTCGAGCAAAAATAAAGGCTATCGCAGCAAATTCGAGCATTTGATCTGGGTAAAGGAAGAGGGAGCTCAATTCCTTTATGTGGGGTATAAGGAATGGATATCACCGTTTATGGCATTTCCAATTGAAGTGACGAGCGTGTGGTCTCCCTATTTGAAGAATCCGAATGCAAATCTTCCGGAGCTGAAGACGTTCTTGAGAAATCTTCTCATGGGTAGTCGCGATGGCGCCATAAAGGACTTGGCAAAACTGATGGAATATGCTGGCAGCTTGACTACTCGCGAGCTTTTGCAGCAAATATCGGATATCATATTGATCGATTATCTGACGAATAACTGGGACAGATTTGCTGGCGACCGAAGCAATTTCGGTGCAAATTGTCATTTTCAGCCCGGTGGCATTATTGGAATCGATAATGATGCGGCATTTCCTTCGTGGCATGCTCCTCGCGTTGTTCGTCGTTTGAATTTGGTCGAAATGTTTAGCCGCGACCTCGTCGAGAATCTGAGAACGCTCGATCCGGATGCTCTTTTAGCTCATTTGTTCCCGAATCCAACGAAAGAAGAATTGAAGAGCTTTGAGCGATTTAAGGAACGCCGCCGTGATGCACTCAAATATATCGACGATCTGATTAAGAAAAAAGGTGAAAATCGCGTTCTGGTTTTCTGATTTTTTAGTCGGGATATGGGGGGGGTATGGTGCGCGCTATCCGGCTTTGCC
>JAZRWV010000139.1:0-3910 GCA_045599925.1 Myxococcota bacterium | reverse complement strand
CACATCATCACAGATAGGCAGCTTATTTTTACGGATGCTGTCAACGGCGTGGTGTATCCACCTCTATCCAAGAGCCCCCGGCTGAATAGTTACCATTTTTTTACAGTGGGCATGGCTATTGGCCGAAACGGCCAATACGCCATCCCGCCCGGCCTGTCGCAAAGCGATACGGCCGCGCATAAGAGACGTGCCACCACATGAGAGACGTGCCACCGCATGAGAGACGTGCCACCGCACGTCTTTATATAGCTTGGGAGAGTGCATGGCTATTGGCCGAAACGGCCAATACGCCATGCCGCGCGGCCGTATCTCAGATAGGCCGTGCAGCGAGCCGTATTTCGCGCCCCGCGAAACAGGCGAGCCGCATTGCGTATTGGCCGAAACGGCCAATAGCAATGCCCATAAAAAAATGATAAAATGAATCGTTGTGTGTGATTCGCATCATTATGCATTCATTTTAAACAGAGGAAATATGAGAAAGATCTGTATTTTGAGCTGTATTTTGGCGAGCATGGCACTCATGGCCTGCGAAGATTCAACCGTTGTTGTTACCAATTACGCATGTGACAGCGAAAATTGTGATCCAGATCTTTGCGGTGACAAATGTGACCGTTTTAAAACAGAAGAAAATACCGGCAAAAAGGGCAGCCAGTATGAAGAAGAAGAAGAATCTGAAGGGTCATCCGATGTCGTCGATTCCGATGGCGACACCATTCCAAATGCCAAAGACAACTGTCCGAGCGTCAAAAATACCGACCAGACAGACTCGAATCTCAACGGTCTTGGCGATGCCTGCGAAGATGACGAAGTCATTTACGAAGATACAGACGGCGATACCATCATTGATTTGAAAGACAATTGCCGACTGGTTCCGAATCCCGGTCAGGAAGACAGCAACAACGATGGAATCGGCGATGCTTGTGATAATGGCGGAACAGTCTCTTCATTTTTCAACACCGATATCGATTCCGACACGATTCCGGATGGCGATGACAACTGTCCGCTCGTAGCCAATATGGAACAGGAAGACAGCAATGGCAACGGCGTTGGCGATGCCTGTGATTCAAATGAAGTGCCGGATTCCGATTCTGACACGATTCCGGATGACACAGACAACTGTCCGGATACGCCCAATCATGATCAAACAGACAGCGATGACAACGGCATTGGCGATGCCTGTGATGTGAAGGCTAATGACAAGGACAACGACGGTATCCTCGATGACATCGACAACTGTCCGAATGATGCCAACCCGGATCAGGCGGATAAAGACAATGACGGCATTGGAGATGTCTGCGATTCCGATGAACACGTCATTCCGGACCCGCCTATTCCAGCAGGAGACGGGTCTGCTGAACACCCGTTTGTCATCAGTGTCGACAGCTGTTCAACGACATACCGCGATTCGCAGGATACGTCCAAATCGAGCAACAGCCTGATTGACGTCTATCCCGAAGGGAAAAACCTCAACGAAAGCGGACCTGAATACTACTATAAATTCACATTGGATAAGCGTTCAACAGTCAATATCTATCTCGATGCAGAGCCCGATGGTGTCGACATCGATCCGCATCTTCTCAAAGGACTAACCATTGCCGATAAAACAGTTCCTGCCTCGGAATTCATTGCAAGATCGGACAAATCGATTACCCAGACACTCGACAAAGGAACGTATTACATCGTCGCAGATACCTTTGTCAGCAGTGGCACAGTGAAAAAAGGCAAATACACTCTGAATGTGGTGATAACCCCAGAATACGATGGCACCAAAGACAATCCGATTCTCCTCAACTGTGGAGAACCGTTACCAGCCCATTTTGCCGTGTATGATGTGCGTTCAACAGCCGATGCCAAGAGCGATATTTTTGATACCTATCCCGGGAGCTCATCAAATGAATCAGGCCCTGAATACATCTACAAATTCACGCTCTCAGAAAGAGCCAGATTTTATGCCAACATCCGCAAACCGGAACAAACCGATTCCGATACGGATCTTCATTTGCTGTCATCTCTTGAGCCGAAACTTATCGAACGCAATGATGCCCGTATCTGGACAGTTCTTGAACCAGGTACTTATTATTTAACGGCCGATGCATGTAATAATAAGACAGGCAAATATGTACTGGATATCGAAACCCGCCCCGTCGCACTCAAGGGCGACTATATGTTCAACACCTATATTCTGAAAGCTGTTGATTGGCTCGAAAAGAACTGGGCACGTAAAGGCTATGGATCCTCAGCCTATACGCACGATCTTAAGTATGGAAACAGCACGATTACCAAAGGCCCGAAAGCGCCGTTGACGATGTGCGTAGCAGCAGCAGCAGAAACCATTCTCGTTGCAATGGATATCTATGCCAGTGAAACTGGTGATACAAGCGTTTGGGATCATCTGCCAGCAAAGAGCTGGAGTTCTCAAAATAACACCAGCATCAAAGGTCACATCTGGGTAAACAGCGAAATCAATGCTGGCGGTACAGGTGATGCCCTCTCCGTCTTTGGTATGGGTATGACCGTTCCCTTCAAAGAACTCGTGCCGGGCTCTTTTATCAATCTCAACCGTTCAAGCGGTTCAGGTCATGCCGTTGTTTTCCTCTCATTCCTCGACAAGAATTGTAAAGAATACGAAACATGGAATGAAAATATTATTGGTTTCAAATACTATTCATCCCAGGGAAGTGCGACCAGCGGTGGATTTGATTACCGATACTGCCGTTTTGAAAACAAATCATTTGCCTCCTCCTGTCCAGGCAAAACAGACGCCGCCATCGATAGTACCAAACAGAACTACCTCAATACCGGCATTATCTATGCTCCCAAATACTGGCTTAAAACCTCGCTTGCAAGCGGTGTTGCTAGTGCAACAAAGAGCCTGAGATTTACAATTCCATTTGATGAAGAGTACTTCAATGGAATAACGGCAGAAGATGACCCTTACTATAAAAAGGCGGAACTTACAGAATAATGAATTTCCTGCATTAAAAGAGCGGCCTGCCTTGCCGCTCTTTTTATTCATTTAGTCCGCGTTGTTTCTAAACATCGCGATTTCTTTGGCATAGCCCGGAAGTTCATTCGGCGTTTCCAATATGAAAGGCAGATCCTTAATTAACGGATGTCTAACGACATTCAAAAGTGCCTTAAATCCGATTTTGCCTTCATCAATCTTCGCATGTCTGTCTTTATGAGCAGACAACTCGTTCATTGAGTCATTCAAATGGATGGCATAAAGTTTTTCAATTCCAATTATCTTATCGAATTCATCCAGAACATCGTCGAAGTTATTAACAATATCGTAACCACCATCCCAGATATGACAGGTATCTAGACAAACACCAAGGAGGGATGAATCCTCAACCTTCGCCATGATTTGTGCTACTTCGTCAAATGTTTTTCCGATTTCCGAACCTTTTCCAGCCATTGTTTCGATAAGAACGCGAGTCGAACCAGCCTCTGGCAATACTTTGTTGAGGAAATCAGCGGTCAGATGAATTCCAGTTTCAGCCCCCTGACTGACGTGTGATCCGGGATGAAAATTATAATAATTACCGGGAAGTGATTCGAGTCGATGGAGATCATCGATCATCGTTTCGACAGCATATTCACGAAGTTCCGGCTTTGCTGCACAAGGATTTAGAGTGTAAGGAGCATGTGCGACGAGTTTACCGAAGGCATGTTCAGACAAGATTTGTCTGCATTTAGCCATATCAGCCAGATCGAGAGTTCGGGCAGCCCCACCTCTCGGATTTCTTAAGAAAAATGCAAAAGTATTTGCACCAATATCAACAGCATCCTGAGCGGCGGCAGCGTAACCTTTTGAAATAGAAAGATGACAACCAATCGTCAGCATAATATTCTATTTTATTATGTATTAATGGCAGCCGCGACAAAAGTTCTAAATGCGCGACGAATA
>JAZRWV010000138.1:0-9532 GCA_045599925.1 Myxococcota bacterium | reverse complement strand
ATCCCCATTTCTCAGAAACTTAATTAGTGCCTATATTTCAGTTGATTTGCATTCCCCCCGGTTGAGATGTAACGCAATGTGCAATGAATAGTTTCGCGTTGTTCGTTGTTCGTTTCGCGTTGTTCACTGCAAATTGCACATTGAATTAAATTAAAACAAGGTCATCGCGGTGCACGATCACATCTGCAATGTGAAATCCAAGAATCGACTCGATTTCGCTCGAATGATGTCCAGCAATACGGCGAATATCCTCATCGCCATAGAGCACGAGGCCTTTGGCAAAAACATTTCCATCTGAATTGATGAGTTCGACGGCCTCGCCTTCAAAGAAATGGCCATCAACCCCCAAAATGCCTTTCGGAAGCAGACTTTTTCCCTGAGAAGCAATGGCATTGCAGGCTCCATCATCGCAACAAATCCGTCCTTTGACGAGCAAAGAAGTGAGCCAGACCTTATGCAAAGTTTGAGACTGTTCGGAGGCATATAGCAAAGTTCCGATATCACGCCCTTCCAGAGCCTGAAGGACAAATTTGGGTCTTTTCCCCTGAAGAATCAGAGTGGAAATTCCCATTTTTGCGGCCATTCTGGCCGCTGAAATCTTCGTAATCATGCCACCGGTTCCGACATCCCCAGTGCTATCACCGGCATAAAGATCGAGTTTTTCGTCAAAAGCATTGATCGATTCGATGCGCACTGCATCTGGATCCGTTTTGGGATTCCCAGTGTAAACGGCATCGATATCACTCATAATAATGAGCAGATCCGCCTTTGTCAGAACAGCCACTCTGGCCGAGAGTGTATCGTTGTCTCCGAAACGAATCTGGTCACAGCTCACGGCATCATTTTCATTGATAACGGGAATGACCCCCATTTCAATCAAGGCTTCTATCGAACGTCTTGCATTCTGAAAACGATTTCTGTCCTCGAGATCCGCGCGAGTTAAAAGAAGCTGACCGCAGTTAAATCCATAGTATCGAAGTTCCTGCTGATAATAATCCATCAGCAAAGACTGTCCCAAAGCAGCCAGAGCCTGAAGTGTTGGCAGTGACTTTTCGCGATCCGGACGTTCACATCCGGTCAGGCTGCGTCCGAGAGCCACAGCCCCACTCGTCACAATAATGACGTCACGACCTTCTTTTCTCAGCTTTGAAACCATCTCAATCAATCGGCAGAACACACCTCTGTCGAGTGTTTTATCCGTTGCCTTCGTTAAAACCGCACTACCGATTTTCAGTACAATACGATGGGCACCTGCCAACATCTGGCGCACTGTCTGTTCCATTCAATTCTCCTATCTTTTCCAGGCATTTCCCGATTTGGCAGCCTGTGGGAATCTCAACAGCATATAGGATTGCAAAAGGGGGGGAAAATCCTTGAGTTCTTTAGCCGTCAACCCCGTCTTTCCCAACGGACTCAAATGAATATAGCCAAGTGAATCCTGAACAATCATCCCGGATTCTCTAACAACCCCCGTCAAGACACATATTTCAGCAGGATCCATGTATTCCATCAAACCGAACGTTGATATTTTGGTAAAAGCGGGTTCACCTGTCGTACCGGTAAGAATACCGGCCAGTTGTTTTGAGTTCACAGGAAGTGAAGCATTCTGGCATCGAGCAATGGTTGAAAGGTATTTGAGCAGAACAAAGTGGATGGGTTCAGGTGGAAAATCACCTGGTTCTCCCTGCTCAGGTCTCAACGACATGGCTTTGCACAGGTCACAGTGATGACATTTCTTAAAGTCCCGTCCTTCACGACTTCCAAAGTATTTGAGAATAAACTTTGTTCTGCAGTTTTCTTCAAAAACATATTTGACGAGTTTGGCGAGCTGCTGACGAGTAACTTTTCGTTGAATGCGGCTTTCTTCGGCGAGTCTTGCCAAAGTTTTGGGCTCCGGCTGGCGACGCCAGATGAGGGTGTTGTCGGGGGCGATGTCAAGCAGATCACATGCACGAAGCTTGCGTAAAGCCGTATCGAGCTGACTGAATTCCTTTTTATCGAATTTATCCTGAAGTTCTTCGAGCGAAAGACGCGTTCCGGGCATTGGTATTTCGGCATCGGAAGCATCCGCAAATGCATCAAATATCGTTCGATATATCGGCAAATCCGGGCAACCGTTATCAATAAAAAATTCCTGAATTTTAACATCGCGACCGGAATAAAGGAGCATGCATTCAGCAGGTTTTCTGTCGCGCCCCGCGCGGCCAGATTCCTGGGTGTAAGCTTCGACCGATGAACTCATCGAGAGATGAAGAACATAACGGATATCAGGCTTATCCACCCCCATCCCGAATGCCGTTGTTGCAATCAGGCAATGAAATTCGTCATTCATGAACTGTTCCTGCACATGCGTGCGCATGGCAGAAGACAGATTTGCATGATAAATCCCTGCACGAATGCCGTGTTTTTGAAGAAAAGCTCCTGTTGCTTCAGCCTGTTTAATTGTCGAAGCATATAAAATACCGCATCCCGGATATTTTCGCTTAAATCCGCAACGTTGCTGCATTCGCTGGCGAACGAACTCCAGAACATACTCGAGTTTTTCGTTTTCCGTTTTCATTTTACGAACGGCAAAACGAAGATTCAGCCTATCAAAACCGAGAATATTCCGGCTTGGATTGCAAAGCGAAAGCTGTTCGACGATATCATCCTGAACTTCAGGCGAAGCCGTTGCTGTCAGAGCAATCGTAACCGGCATGCCAAGTTCGGCGCGAAGCGCGCCAAGACGTCGATAATCCGGCCTGAAATCATGCCCCCACTGACTAATACAATGGGCTTCATCTACGGCCAAAAGGCCGATTTTGACGCGTTTTAACAGGTTCTGAAACGATGCATTTCGAACGCGTTCCGGTGCAACAAATAAAAACTTCAGTTCTCCAGCCTGAACGGATTCACATATCGATAACTGCTCGGTGTAATTCAGGGATGAATTTAGATTAGCAGCTTTAATCCCGCGAGCGACGAGTGAATCGACCTGATCTTTCATCAAAGCAATCAGCGGACTGATGACAAGCGTCATGCCGGACAAAACCAAACCGGGAAGCTGGTAGCACAAGCTTTTGCCGCTACCCGTTGGCATGACAGCAAGCGTATCCCGTCCGGACAACACCGATTTTACGATTTCTTCCTGGCCTTCTCTGAACCCCGGCAGGTTAAACACCTCGTGCAGAGCCTTTTCTGCGGACTGCCAGTATGCATTTTCTTCGTTCATTCAGCGACCAGAATTATGATAAACCCAAACAAATACGCCATTAAACCAATTCAATGACTGCGTCGTTCTCTATCACTTTATTTCATATCCGTGAAGTTCGTTGTTCAGCATTATGCGAGATTTTGCACAAATCAGGTTCAAACGGATTTCTAGCTTATTCATACATTTTAATATATAAGACGGCCTCAATTGCCTAAAGGCAATAACGACATGTTTACAATTGCGCAATTGTGCGCCAAATCTTCAAATAAGGAGTTTCAATGTTTTTTGCTCCCTTACTCAACTTGCTTGGCCAGGCGGCCCCAGAAGCCGTCGAAGTCGCCACAGATGCCGCACAGGTGGCTGCATCTTCTGGATTAAGCTGGGTTCCGTGGGTCGGTTTCCTCGTCCTCGTCTTCTGTTTACTTGGACTCGACCTCGGCGTTCTCAACCGGAAAATCCACGAAGTTTCGACCAAAGAAGCTCTCAAAATGACCTGTCTTTGGGTGTCTCTTGCACTTCTCTTCTCCATTTATATTTATTTTGCCTACAAAGGGCAGTGGTTCGGTCTTGGCACCCATGATGGCGCAGAAACCGCTGAATCAGCTGTCGTCAACTATCTCTCCGGTTATCTCATCGAAGAATGCCTCTCGCTCGACAACGTCGCCGTCATGGCCATGATACTCGCTTCTTTCCGCGTGCCGCTCAAATTCCAGCATCGAGTCCTGTTCTGGGGCATTCTTGGTGCACTCGTCATGCGCGGTATTATGATCGCCTGCGGCGCCGCCCTCGTTTCTTCCTTCGAATGGATTCTTTGGGTATTCGGTGCCCTACTCATCTATCTCTCCATTAAAACGACATTTGGCGGCGACGACGAAACCGATCCGCAGGATAAGTGGATCACCAAGTTCCTGATGAAGCATTTCCGTTACGATCCCAAAATCGAAGGAATGCATTTCATTCGCAAAATTGACGGCAAAACATATATGACTCCGCTCATCGTCGCACTCTGCGTCGTCGAAGTCAGTGACGTCATCTTCGCCGTCGACTCCATCCCCGCCATCTTCGGTATTACCAAAGATCCCTACATCGTCTTTACATCCAATATCTTTGCAATCCTCGGCCTTCGTTCGCTGTATTTCGTACTCGCCAGCATTCTCGAAAAATTTGCCGGCCTCAAATACTCCGTCGGCGCCATTCTCCTCTTCGTCGCCATTAAACTACTCGCCGAACCGTTCTGCCTGATTTGCAACAAATTTTTCGGCACTGGATTTGAAGACATTTTCAAAACAGCCCCTGTCTGGACAAACCTCGCTGTGATTGGCGGTTTCATCGCAATCGGTATTATTGGCAGCCTCATTTACGATTCCAAACATCCGAAAGCTAAAGAAGATTCCAGTGACAAAGAATCCGAAAATGCTGATGAAGATAAAGCCGATGAGCCTAAAGCTGATGAAGATAATGCTGAAAAGGCTGTTGAACTCGCTAAAGAAGCCAAGTCTATTGCTCACGAGGCTAAATCTGATGCAGAAAAGCCCGCTGATGCTGAGTAATATTTTCTAAGTATAACGCGTCTTTCGGCAAAGCCGATACGACGCGCTTGAGTGCCGCTATTGCTGCTTGCAATACGCGGCACTTTTTTATTCTAATGTATGGATTCGACGTTGCAAAGCAACGGCAAATCATTGCACATTGTTCATTAGCTTCAGCCGCACCTTCGGCGCATCATTTGTCATTTATCACTACAACCAATGAACGGTATCATCCTTCGGACATCACGCGTAAAAGACTCAGACCTCGTCGTCGATTGGCTCACAGACGACGATCACATCGTCACGACTTATGCAGCCCATGTTCAGACATCTAAATCGTTCCCAAACGGATTGGAACTCATGAATGTTTATGACATTGAATATACCCTAAAACCCACACAGGATATGGGCCGCCTAACATCGGCATGCAGTGTGGAACAGTTCAATGCCATCATCACAGATATGCCATCCTATGCCTGCGCTTGTGCAGCACTCGAAGCAATTTCCAACGTCTGCCCCAAGGATGCAGCAGTCATTGAGCTTTTCTCCAACCTTCTGACAACATTTGCCGTCATGAATACAGCCCATGACCTTTCATCCACTGTACTCGCATGGTTCGAATGCTTTATGCTGCACCAGCTGGGAACCATTCCAAATCTGGAAATCTGCGCACAATGCGCAGATCCACTACAAAAGTCTTCATGGTTTCAGCAGGAACTCGGCTTTCTGTGCCCTAAATGTGCGCAACAACAAACCAATATTCCCTGTTTTGTTCTCGACGGCATTCGAAAATTGCGTTATCAATCCATTCGAACAACAGTCCAGAATGCCCTTGAAAAAAACGATGAATCCCAAAGACGTCGAATATTAATCCCTATCCTCAGGTTCCTGACTGCTGTCATGTGTGATAATAGTCCCGTAAAACGCCTGAAGGCGCATCGGTTCATGGCTGAAATGGCGCTTGGAATCACCGAGTTTTGTTAGCTTAATTCTATTATTATGCGCACCCCCATTATTGCATTTATTATTTGCTTTGCACTGACTATTGTCTGTGTTGCTGTTCAGGGATTGGGTTCACCAATCACTGACATTGCATGGTTGTGCGCGATGTTCAGTCTTTTTGGGGTTCCGATTCTCGAAGTACGCAAGATCCATCCGCGCGATGAAGTTGACGCAGGCATCACAATTTCATGGTCATCGCGCGATTTTTTAACGGGATTGACCATCATTGCCATTCTGCTCATTCCCGTCGCATTGGGAAATCACGTGCTGAGAACTGCCATTCTGGACATGAATTTTCAATTCAGCTGGTCAAATTACAGCAGACTTGAAACTCCACTTTATCAGGAAATACTCTTTCAAATTCTTGGAGTTGCTCTGCCCGAAGAATTTTTCTATCGGGGATACCTCCAAACCGCCTTTCTGAACCATTTCAAATCGAAGCAAAAACTTTCAAAATGGGCTCCGTTACTTGCAATAACTCTTGCAAGTGCTTTATTTGCCCTGGCTCATCTTCCCAGTGGAAACATTACCCGGCTCCTGACGTTTTTCCCTGGGCTGTTGTTTGGATTATTGCGTTACAGGACAGGCGGCCTTCTGGCAGCAATTATTTGTCATGCAGCCTGTAATTTGATGATGATTGTCTTTAACGTCCACTACTTTGGCTAAGCCCACCCAAACCCACACAAAACCACATCTAACCTATTGATTTTATTTAGGATTTTTACTTGACTAAAAGTTCAAGAGAATCTAGTTAATGAAAGCTTGCGCAATGAAAAATAATTTTTTGTGCGAGCATTTTTTGTCTTTACCGGAGGAAAGTCTATGATGTGTTCGTGCAAAAAATACTGGTTATATACTAGTTTACTCGCAATTCTTGGTGCTACCGGGTGCAGTGAAGCTTCATCTGATGATGATTGTGATACAAATTACGTCGCATTTTGTACCAACAATGAGTATTCATCCTGCCAAAATGGCAAGGTCGTCAAAACCCCATGTCCGAATGGCTGTACGACAGATGCAAAATCATGTGCAAGCGCAAAAGAATGCGATGATACAACCTTCATAAAAACCTGTACGAATGGCATTTTTACGACTTGCTTTGATGGTAAAAAAATGACGATTCCGTGCGAAAAAGGTTGCAATACTGCCGGTGATTTCTGTGCATCAGGCGACGAACCCATTCCGCAAAAAGACTGCGATTCCGCAACACATGTCAACACTTGTACTGCTGGTGTTCTGACCAAATGTGTGAACAACGAATACGTCACTGAAAACTGTCTGAACGGCTGTGCTGCCGATGGAAAATCTTGTGATGGCGGTTCCGTTGTCGTCCCCGAATGCGATTCCGCAACACACATCAACACATGTGCCTCAGGCGTTCTGACCAAATGTGTGAACAACAAATACGTCACTGAAAACTGTAGCAACGGCTGTGCTGCGGATGGAAAATCCTGTGCTATCGGCGGAGAAACCGATCTGACCTGTAAAAATGGAGCTGGCACCAAACCCAAAGGTGAAGTCTACCAGCAATTCACCTATACAGGCTGTGCATGTGACGAAAACTACGTCAAAACCTGTGGTGTTGTTGATGGAAAAGAAGTCGCCTTCACATGCTACTTCAATAAAGCAGACAGCAGTTATAACGAAGAATATCTGCCCTGCGAAAAATGCCGTATTGAGAACAACAGATATGAATGTGGTGACGGTGGCGGTGGCACCACAGGAGATTTCGAGCGCGGCTCTGTTACACCGGTTGAAGCCTCTTATGCAGAACTCGCTGTCAAAGCAGAATCGGATGCCAATAAATCTCTCGAAAAATTCGGCACCACATCTTCCAAAGAAAATCAGTTCACTGTTGAAACTTGTGCTGCACTCCCCGCAACCAGCGGCAACAATTGCACCAAAACCGGCTCAGGCAGCACCATCGTTCTCCAGGGTGATATTCTGACCAAAGACAAACTCATCAAAGGCGGTTCCGTCGTCGTCTCCGGCAACAAGATCACTTATGTCGGCTGCACCCCAGACACATCAAATGCAACCGTCATCACCTGCGCAGATTCCGTCATTTCTGCCGGTCTTATCAACGCACACGATCACATCACATACGACAATCAGGCACCCGATGACTGGAAAGCAGAACGTTTCGATGCCCGCAACGACTGGCGTAGAGATAGCAACGGCCACACCAACCATAACGCAAAATCCAATAGCAAGATTGGCAGTACAAATGATCCAGGCGAACTTCGCCAGCTCCTCGCCGGTTCAACCTCAATCTTTGGTTCAGGCTGCGTAAAAGGACTTCAGCGCGACTTTGAATATAAAAAAGACTGTACTGACGAAATCGATAAGCTTGATGGTGCCTCACGCCCAACCTACGACACATTCCCGCTCAACGACAGTGACAACAAGTATTGTAATTATTCTTCAGCGATCTGCAGCTGTTCAACCTATAAATATGCAACCAATCTTGGCGGCACTTATGGCTATGGCCCACACGTCGGCGAAGGCATCAATGATTATGCCCTCAGCGAACTCAACTGCATCAGCGGCATCGGCGCCAATTCCAAAAACGGCTTAAACTCCAAACTCGCCGTGATTCATGGCGTCGCAGCAACGCCCCAGATCATTGGCAAGATGGCTGCTGCCAAATCTAAACTGATTTGGTCGCCGCGCTCAAACATCTCCCTCTATGGCGATACAGCCCGCGTCACAGTTTACGATAACATGGGCGTTACGATTGCCCTCGGCACTGACTGGGTTGCTTCTGGTTCCGCCAACATGCTTCGTGAATATGAATGCGCAGACTTCCTAAACTCCTACTACTTCAACCATCATTTCACCGATTATGATATCTGGATGATGGGTACCTGGAATGCCGCACTCGCCCTTGGCGTTTCCAACAAAATCGGTGACCTCGCTCAGGGCATGCTCGCCGACATCGCTATCTATGCGAAAAACGGAAAAGAAGCCCATCGTGCTGTAATCGAATCCGATTACAAATACGTCGCACTCGTCATGCTCAACGGCAAAATGGTCAGCGGCGACGCCAACATCATGTCTTCAGGCGAATCTGTAACAATTGGCGGTGTTGCAAAGCGAGTTGATACAACAGCCACTGGTGCAACAAAAACGTACAGCACAATCAAAGGCGAAGCTAAATATCCCGTTTTCTTCGACGGCGTTCCGACCGGCGAACCGACATGCGTCCCGATGCGCACCCGTGTCATCGATACAACAGGCAACGACATCAACGGCGACAAAAAAGCTGATATCGCAACGACCATGTATGACGGCGAGTTCAGCGATCCGTTGGATCGCGACGGCGATGGTATTCCCGATTCCGTCGATAACTGCCCCGACATCTTCAACCCTGTCCGTCCTCAGGATAAAGACAAAGACGGCAAACTCGGCCAAAGTGATTGGGACGGCGACGGTGTTGGCGATGTCTGCGACAAGTATCCTCTTGATGCCACAAAGCAATGATTTTTAATGGTGCCGTTTATGCCTTCGGCATACAACGGCTGACGTCAGCCAATGGCTGCCGCCACTTCGCTTTTTTAGCGTCATCACAAGTAATGACGCTAAAATGCGCTCGTATTAGCCTGGCTATTCCTGCAGAATACGCCAGGCTTTTTTGTTTCCGACCGCATTCAGCCTTCGTTTTCACCGAGTTTAACCATAACTGACATATATTGATACAAAAAAAATCGACATCCAAAGTGTCACAATTTTTTTTTGAGGTAATCATTATAGTGAAAGACAATGCACAATGTGCAATGTGTAATGAACAGTTTTCAGTTTTCAGCAA
>JAZRWV010000137.1:0-15617 GCA_045599925.1 Myxococcota bacterium | reverse complement strand
CTCCAGCCAACAGAATGGAAATAATGACAGAAAAGTGCTTAATCATCATAAAACGCTTTGAACCCAAAACGAGAAGGAAAGAAATTAGAGCAATAATAACGATGGCGGAAAATCCGCCATCATTATGAATGACGAAGCCCGCCGAGTCAAAGGAAACTAATTCACCTCGATATCACAAACCTCAGGAGCCTTCGGAGCAGAACTGTTGTCATCTTCAATGCATTCATTTTTGAATTCATTGCTGGGTTTTCCAGGAGCATCATCGACTTTGAAATAAATCGATTTGGCATTGCTCATTTTTTCGACAGTCTGTCCGGTGGAGAGATTTGTGCCGGTTAAATTCCATTCGAAATTAACGACAGAAGCGCCACCGGCAGGAATTGTTCCAGAAACCAGAACAGAGCCCAGATAAATGTCCGATTTATTGCCATCAGCAGTCTCATAATCTTTTGCATAGAAAGAGACCCAGACGTCTTTAGCACTGAGTGAACCTTCATTTTTAACGGTAGCAGTGAAAGAATAATTGGGACAATTTTTATCGATTTTCAAATCGCCGGCTGTCAGATTCGGAGCATTAAACATATCATCAGGCTGAGTATTGGCGCGATAATTGTTTAAACGTTTGTTAAGCCAGTTGGGTTCTTCCGGATAAGGTACTGAGCCATCTTCATTGATATTTGTGACGTGATAGCTGAACTGGTTCCATATTCTTCGAGTACGAACCCAGTTACCGGCAGGATCTTCATAAACGATAATGCCGCCGGGAAGGCTTGGAGGATTCTGACCTGTGAGTGTATTTGTTTTTGTTCCGCGCTTGGAATTGACGACGATTTCAGTTTTACCGTCGTTATCGACGTCGAGAATCAGAGGATATTCGCTAACAGTATCGGAATAGCAGGGTTCTTCGTAAACGATTTCTGGGGTAATTCCGTCACCTTTTCCAGGACCTGCATAAATGCGAAGTCGAAGCTCGTCGCGATAAACGACTTCAGAAATGCCATCGCCATTGAAGTCGAAGACACTGGAACCGGTATTGGCACTCGAAGCATCCTGTGTTGTCAGATCCTGCCATAAAGTGGTGAGGTCATTGCGCAAAGCGACATAACTGTATTTAGCGGCGACACCGATATCGACCCTGCCATCGCCATCAAAATCGGCGATGACGGGAGGACCTGCGGTTGAGGAACAATCGGAATGAACTGTTGTATCACAAGGAATAGTGACTTCTCGTTCGACTTCCTGAGTCCATGTACCATCGGCATTTTTATAAAGTTTAATGATTTTAACCTTACCATTATGCGTCACCCAGACGAGTTCAGGAACGACTTCACCGGGCTTGCCATTGTCGAGGCTCATATCGGCAACGGCGACATGGATCATGCTTTCGCCAGCACCTCTGGCATAGAGTTTTGGACCGATTGTCTTACAATTGCTATCAAAAATGGCATTTGAAATGATCTCAGACTTGCCATCACCATCGAGGTCAGCGACGACAGTATCATCGACATACCAGCCTGTATTTCCTGGCAAATCGGCAGAATTGAAGAAGCATCGGAATTTATAGGTATCATTAGCCGGGTTGTTATCCGCACTTTTGACGTACTCAATAATACCGGTTGTGGTAACGATTTCGACCTGCCCATCGCCATCGATATCAGCAAACGAAGAATGCGTTTCTGCCTGATTATTTTCAGAGCAAGACATCAATGTCGGAGTCAGCTTTGCTTTTTCAATAAATTCATATCCTCCGTCAGCTTTAGGAACGAGGTTAAGAATATAGACATACTGAACAGAGGTGCTGGTATTGGTGGAGCCAATAACGATTTCGGGATATTCATCCCCATTAACCTTGGCTGCACCTAAATTATATCGGTGGACGTAAAGCCCTTGTTCATTGCCGGTGTAACCGCCTCTGGCATGTGTTCTTCCGTCATCCCCGGAGAGAGCATAAAGAGTTCCTCGACCTGCGACATAAGTTCCGTTGGACTTGGCAGTATCATCGGTTGTACCAAGAATATCGGGGATATCCTTTTCATCGATTTTGCCATCGCCATTATCATCCGTCAGATTCAGGGCGACAATGGGCCCCAGCATCGTTCCCATTTCGGAGTTATGCCACTTGACTTTTGGATCAAAGACTGCGGTTGTCGGAATATAAACGCAACGCGTGTCATCTTCATCCTGTGAAACACAAGTTCCGCTCGCGCCATCACAGAACTCGGACAGCGCACAGTCTTCAGTTTTGGAACATGGAGTGCCTTTGGTCAGGCATTTATTGAAGATGCAGATTTCCGAGCTATTGTCACAGCAAGACTCATGATTTTTCCCACAAATCGTCTTTCCATTTGCTTCGTGACAAGTCGTGCATTTGGAGAATACGCCATCACAAACTTCCTCATCTGAACAACAGATGATATCATAACCTGAACCACACGATTTTCCATCCTGACAGACGGGCACACAGGCTGTATAATCCGCGCATATTTCGGATTCATTACAACAAACCTGTTCATCACCACAGGGATCGCCATAATTGCACTGACGTCGGCAAAATCCATTTGTGCAGTCCTGATCAGCCTCACAACATGTCAACATACATGTTGGCCTGCCATCATCACAGGTTTTGGAGCATCTTCCCATAAACTGATCACATGACATTCCTTCATCGCAGCACTCATCCAGACAAACTGTGTTTGGACAGGGGATGCAAACGCCGTCTTCGCAGGTATCAGAGGGCGCACAGGAATCGCAAGGATCTTCGGGTATTGCACACTTATTTCCTGTGCATATTTCGTTTTCCTTGCAATTTATGCAGGGATCATTTTCATCGAAACATTTGTCATTGCTACAGATCTGACCGTCAGTACACTTAGAGCATGGGTGAGAAGGATCGTAACAGACATGATTAATGCAGACCTGATTTGACGAACAGTCAGCGCAATCATCCTTTTTATCTATGCACTGATTATTCTTGCAAATCTGCCCTGATTTACATGAAGCACAAGGAGAATCGCTGTCATAACAAACCTTGTTGATGCAGACTTGTTCTGCCTTACATGCCGCACAAGCCGAAGTCTCCAGATAGCAAACGCCACCGACACAGACCTCACCAGTCTTGCATTCGGCACAAGCAGCATCGGCATAACAGATTCCGGCCCCGCTGCACACCCATCCATCCTGACAATCACATAGAGGGTCTACGATAATCTTACCTTCCGAGGCATTCTGCTCACATCCCAAAAGCATCGAAAGCATCGAAAATGCAAACAGTATTTTAACGTTTTTCATCATAATATCACCTATCAATATTGGGTTTAGTCAGCTCAGGAAGCCTCTGATTTTCACATCACCAAATGAAATGTGAATTGCCTCGCCATAATATATCGGCTTTGTTCACACATTTCAAAGGCCCGTAAAACATCCAGTTTTATCATTTATCACGCGCAGATTTTAGTTATTCCAAGCTGGAACAGCCTTTAAGAAACGTCCTGTTCCCTTTTCGCCAAGAGTACAGCCATCTCTAATAATTTCATCCCCACGTCTGAAAACGCGTTTTATGATACCACGCGCACGAATTTCATGAAATGGAGAATATCCGGCAAAACATTTGAGCTGATTTTCATCAATGACATAGGATTTGTCCTCGACGACAACGAGATCGGCATCAAAACCGGGAGCAATAGCCCCTTTACGAGGCCACAGACCATATATTTTAGCAGGATTTTCAGTCAGATTTCGAACGATTTCGTGCAAAGGCATATCCAATCCGGCTGCAAGTACAGGGAACAAAGTTTCAAATCCAGGAAACCCGCCGGGGGTTCCGCCTTGACTGTTGAGTTTCTGCTCGCGTGTATATGAACAGTGATCTGTAATAAACATATCAGCGGCATGTTCTTTCATCATACCTCTCATTTCTGCTGAGAGATCGGGATGTCTCAAGGGCGGCTGAAGGATATACCGCCAAGGCTCAAAGCTGTCTGTGTTGCAGGTTTTATCGAGCATCAGATACTGAGGTGCTGTTTCATTAAAGAGATTCGGGTTAAGTTTTTTGCCTTTCTGAACGAGTTTTAATGTTTCAGGACACGAATTATGGGCAATCACAAGGCGTGCTCCGGTATGACTGGCCAAAGCAATCATGCGTGCTGCAGCTTCAGCTTCAGCTTCCCATGGACGAAGCTCCGGATAAGAGCGCCACAAATTATCGGAACGATGTTTTGCCGTTTCATGCGTCACAATTGCATCGTTTTCGCAATGAATCAGAACCGTCAGACGAGCTTTGGCTGCACGTTCCAGAATAGCAGTCACAGCATCATCCGATAGATAGTAATTAGGCTTGTATGTCGTATAAAGTTTCAAAGAAGAAAGCCCCCACTCGGGACATTTGTCAATACCTTCAAGAGACTGTTCAGAGTCATCAAGAACCGTCATATGAAAAGTATAATCGACGAGACTCATTTCAGCCTGTTTTAATCGGAACTTCAACGCAGCTCCAAGTTCTTCGCCGGGCTGTGGCCCCACGAAATCAATCACAGTTGTGACACCACCACGAGCGGCTTCCTGACTACCATCCCACCAGTCATCCTGAGTAGCAAAAATACCGGTATCCAGCTGAATATGACAATGAGCATCAATAAAGCCTGGCATAATCAGATGCTCAGAGCAGTCAATGAACTCATCTGAATCCTGAAGGGCAAAAACAGAGCGATCACCGACAGCAGCAATTTTGTCGCGATCGACAAGAATATCAGTACGAATCGGACCTGCTGGCGTAAAAACCATTCCATTGACAAAACATTTTCGAACGTGACGACTATCCTGAATGTCAGAACAACTCATAAGGAACCTCCCAAATCAGCCCATCATTGAGCATCAGGATACAGTCTAATGCAAAACCTGAAATAAATACATACACTGTCTTATCTTGCGTGATTGTTCAAGTCAGAGTAAAGTAAGATCGGTTTTTTGTCTGAGAATGAACAGACGTACTTAAGGAAGGAAGACATGGGCGTATTGGCGAAACCCATACCATTTGGTAAATACTTTTTACTCGAAAAGCTCAATACTGGCGGGATGGCCGAGGTTTATAAGGCCAAAACATTTGGCGTCGAGGGATTCGAACGCATTGAAGCTGTCAAAAAGATTTTGCCGCAGATTGCAGAAGATAAAGAATTTATCTCAATGTTTATCGATGAGGCAAAGATTGCCGGACAACTGACACATGCCAACATTGCGCAGATTTATGATCTCGGCAATATTAATGACGATTACTACATTGCACTCGAATACGTTGCCGGTCATGATCTTCGCGTCATCTATGATCGGTGTGTGCGACTGAACCGGAAACTCGACATCGGATGCGTCTGCTATATCATCAGCAAAATCTGCGAAGGCCTTGATTACGCTCATAATAAAAAAGACGCGAACGGCGAACCGATGAACATCATTCATCGAGATATCAGCCCGCAAAATATCCTTATCAGTTACGAGGGCGACTGCAAGCTCATCGACTTTGGTATTGCAAAAGCTACCAATAAATCCTCAGCAACTCAGGTTGGCATTCTCAAGGGTAAATTCAGCTATATGAGCCCGGAACAGGTTTCCGGAAAAGCCAATATCGACCGCAGAAGTGACGTTTTCGCACTCGGTATCGTACTCTTCGAAATGCTTACCCTTAAACGTCTCTTCCTCGGTTCAAGCGATTTCGAAACACTCGAAAAAATTCGCAAAGTCGAAGTCAGCCCTCCAACACTCTATAATTCAGATATCCCAGAAGAACTCGAAGATATCGTTCTCAAAGCCCTCGAAAAAGATGTCACTGTAAGATATCAGACTGCAAATGAACTTCAGGAAGCCCTGCAGCGCTTCATGTTCAAACAGAATATCTATTATACAGCCAAAGATTTGAGCGAGTTTATGGGATCGATGTTCGCCCAGGAAATCGCACTCGAACAGAAAAAAATGGAGTTCTATAAAGAACTCACTCGCGATGTACTCGATCAGTCAAGACAGCCAAGCAAGTCGCCTGACGACGAAACTTCGTTCTATGACAAACAAAATGTCGCAAAAATGAGCGGCGTTCAGTATGAAGCAACAACTCAGCCTGCCCCTAAACAGGCTATTTACGCTGAGCTTGATGACTTCGAACCTCCTCGCGACAATATCGTCTATTCACAGAAAAATCCTGCTATCCATAACGATAACAATAACAATAACAATAACAACAGCAACAACAATAACAATGTCGCTGTCACTGATATCGTTTCGGCATCTGTCAACAATAACAAATCTCACGCCGTCCCAAGAAAATCCGTTACCATATCCCCTGTCATGGTCAAAGGACGGGAAACATTGATGACAGCGCCTGTTCCGAGTAATAATAAGAAAAACTCAAGCAGACCTATCTTCATCGCTATCGTCAGCATTCTTAGCGTCATCATCCTGCTCCTCATTGGCGGTTGGGCTATCGTCAAATACGGTAAGAAAACGGACGGAACTCTCACTTTTAACGTCTATCCTTCTACCGCAGAAGTTCGAATCGCTATTAATGATGATCCTCTGCAAGGACCTTATAAAAACTCTATCACAACCAATAATCTTTCTACGACAAAAGAAACCAGATACCGGATTATTTCTCAGGATTATGAAGACTTCACAGGCTCCATCCTCGCCGATAAAGATGGCGAAATCATCGAAGTTAACTTAAAACCAAAAGCTCCTGCTCAGCAGAATAAGCTTAAAATTTTCGTCAGTAATGAACTCGCTGATGTCACCATTGATGGCTCCAGACTCAATGGAAATCACGACTTCGAACAAAGCAGCCTTACGCCAGGAGAACATCTCATCCGCGTTTCAAAACCCGGATACAAAACTATCGAAGAAAAAATATTCATCGATAAAACTGAAGAAAAAAGCAAAACCTTTGAGCTCAAACCGGCCGTCGCTACCCTCGTGATTAAAACCGAACCATACAACGCAAAATTTGAACTCAAAAATATGACAACCGGTGACTTGATTACCGGCGAAACTTCTCCCACTGGAAAACGCCTCGATAAACTTCCCGTCGATCATCAATACATGATCATTATTTATGACGGACCTGATAAACTTGAACGCCCATGGATTCCGGAAGTTCTCTCGACACCAAATGAAGAACAAACTAAAGTTTTTGCACTCAAAAACGATCCCAATGCTCAACCTCTTCAGGTTGCTGATGCCGGAACAAGAGCTCCTGCTCCTGCTCAGGAAAAATCCAGTGCAACAAAATCCGGTGCAACAAAATCAACTTCCAAATCCAATTCTGCTCCAAAACAAGAGACAAAGAACCAGGAACAAAAGTCTGAACCTGCCCCTTCTGCACCTTCAGCAGCTTCTGCTGCCCCTGCTGTTCTCACAGTCGGCGGAAAACCCGCCTGCGAAGTGAGTATCAAAGGAAAGAATTACGGCTCTACACCTAAGAGAATCGAATTACCGGCCGGCACTTACACGGTTAAATGCACAAATGCCAACGGTACTTTTGAAAAGAACGTCGAAGTTGCTGGCGGACAATCACTAAAAGTCATGTTCAACAAATAAAAAAAGCTCCCAAACGGGAGCTTTTTTTTATCTGCACTCATCGGATAATTTTCCCGATGGCAAAATTCACTTCCAATCCTGAGAGTTATTGGGGTTTACATTCATCATCCACACAACTCATTCCATTCTCACACTCTCCTAAAATATAAACCCCATCCTCATTGCATATATGGATTTTCTTAGGATTGCCCTCGACACACTTGTTGTCCCCCACCTTGTTGCACTCCTTCTTTTTGCACACACCTGCCAACAGTTTTGCATCTTCTGAACATTTTCTGGCAACACATTTGGCATTCACACACTCTGCATCTTCAACAACTTCATTCGCAAAGCAGTCAACACAGTCATCTCCGCAGCAGCTCGATGAATTGGGCATCACACACTCATAGCCATCGTCAGCTTCGATACATTTGGAATATCCATTGGGACAAAACCCATCAATCAAATCCTTTTGACCGTCCTTGCAGGCTTGCGTTTCGCGTTCCTTACAAATATCCGGTTTTGTTACCGAAACAGCTGGTGCATTCGAAGCACTCTCCGGCGGACACATCACACCATGATTTGGCACCTCATCAAGCGAACATGCAGAAATTCCAAGAGTTAGCACAACAACTGTCCACTTTGTGATATTATTCATTAAACTATTCCTTTGGATTTGGATTCGAGTAGGAGGCGTTCGTATGGCCTGCAGCCATACCTCCCGCAGGCCGTCATTATGCTGCACATACATGACGGCGCTTTTTTAGGGCCTGAGCTATTGTCCTGCGGACAATACGCTCAGGAGGCACCGCTATGGCCTCAACGGCCATACGCGATGCCATTATTCACAATAGGAATAAGAAACACTCTGATTATTATACTGCGTCGTCGCAGTCCTGCAAGCCGTACTGCATGACGTAATTCTGGCCATAACGCCAGAATCAGTCCAAATCAGCACATACAAAGAATTTCCTAAACACGTTCCAAGTGATGAAACAGTTAACGTGCCCCCATTAAATCCACTCTGACTTGCATTACAAAGCGCGCGCTCAACGCCATCAATATTCAGAACAGCACATGTTCCGTTCACACTGGCACAGTCCATACTCGTTTGAACAAGTCCGCCAAGACCATAGTTTGCGGCAGGGTCATTCTGACAGTTTATTGCAACATTGCCACTACACGATGCTGACTTCGCCGAACATGATGCAAACCCGCAGGATCCACTTGTTCCCTGGCAGGAACTCCCCATCTTATTGCAGGGAAGATAATCAAAAACATAATGGTTATGACTCGATGTACGGCAGCTCATAGAGTTTCCATCCATGCAAATTGCAGGTTTGCGCGTTACACCATATTGCAAATTGCCTTTATAATCCGTTCCTGCTACGCATTTTCCGACTGATCTCACGCCGTTCCATTCAGAACAATAAGTCGATGAATCGCCAGCAGAACAAGAGTGATAACACTGCGTCAACCCTTCCAATGTTCCACAGAATGTACCTGCCCCCGAACATGTCTGGAACTGAACCGTTCTCGTACCGGCATTGCAAACTTCGAGAACAGGAACACCTCCATTATCGTGACATCTTTCCGGATAATTATTCGGCGTACATGCTGCACCATCGCGAGGCACACACTTGCCCTGCCTGCAGTCCGAACGATAATCACAGTCTTCAGTCTTTATCGTCCCATTATCGCACCATTCGCGTTTTCCATCAGCCTTGCATGACTCAACAAAACCTTCACCACATTTGCTGATACAGCCTTTGCCTTCTGCGCATTTAAAATCAGCATCACAGGAAATGCGCATATAGGTATTGTTTTCAATGCAGGAAACTTTATAACTTTCGCCATAGCAGGAGTCCGGAGTATTGTTATGATCGCAATCAACACATGCGCCATTGAGACAGATCCCCGGACAAATCTGGCCATCTCTGATATAGCCATTGCTGCAGTAAATCTGAGTTTTTCCGTCTGATTTGCACGAAACAGGATCGACATCCGGATTGCATTCATTGCCCATGCATTTGCCTTTGATACAGACATCCGTTCCCGTACAGGTCATCTGTTCCTTGATATAACCTTTGTCACAGTAGGTAACCTTCTTGTTATCATCACTGCACTGAATGCCATAGTTATCAGGATCGCATTCATTTCCACGACATTCTGGAACATTGGAAGCATTCATTTTGCAGATTTCCCCAGCGGCACATGCGACGTCATCAAAGATGCCGGGAGCCTTGCAGGAACGAATCTTATTCTCAAAACAAACGGCCGGATCTGTCAAAGCACAATCAGCTTTAAACTTGCACTGATTGTTATCGCAATAATAGTGCGAATCAGATTTCTGACAATCGCTGTCGGCAGTGCAGGAATTCGTGCACTCGCCCTGAACACAGCTAAATCCGGCAATACAAGCCACATCTTCAAAATTGCCCTGGGCATTACAAATGCGCTGCGTGCTATCATCCTTGCAGGTTTTTTCATTCAGAGACGGATCACACTGAGCACAGTGATTGTCAAAACAGACGTAATCCGTTGGACAAAGCGAGTCGACCAAAGCTCCATTGGCATCACAAGTGTACTGATGGCCGTTACTGCAGGTCGTTCCATAAGTTGCCGGATCACAAGCCACACATACGCCTTTCATACAGAATGGCGTATCACCAGTGCATTCAGAAACATGAACAGAAGAAGTCCCACTCTGCTCATCTTTAACACAGGAAACAGCTTTTCCTTCATTATTGCAGGATACGACAAATGAATCCGGATTGCAGGGATCGCCTTCAGATGCATCCGGTACGCACTGATTATTACTGCAATGCATATTATCGCCACAGGATTTCTTAATGACAGCCCCATTTTCACATGCTGTAATATCAAAATCGCCACGACATTCCGATGTGAATAATGCAGCATCGCATGATTTATCGACACAGGCACCAGCTTTACACATGCCTTCACCACATCCGGCTGAAACGACTATGCCATCCTCACAAATTGCAATCTTCCCGTCTTCCAGACATTGCTGAACAAATAATGCCGCATCACAAGGATCCCCAACTTTGATATTGTCAAAACAAATTCCCGATTCGCAATGCTGATTGTCTTTGCAGGCATAAGTCGAAACGTAACCATTTTCGCAAACTTGAATCGAATTGCCGACACAAATTGCGTCACCAATGGACTCGCATTTCACAGCATCGGCCTTACTGCCACAACTACCACTGCTACAAACTTCGCTGGCAACATCACAAACTTTTGAGTGCCAAAAACCGTTCACACAGCTGCGTTCAACCGAAGCAGACACACATTCCTTTGCATCACCCAGGCAAGGTTCATCCATTTTCTGGCAAACGCCATTTTCGCAGGTTTCCCCATCTGCGCAACTCTGAACATTCTTTCTTCCGGAATTCAGACAAACCTGAACTGAATTATTGGACAAACAAACCGGCGTTGTTTCGGAAGGTGAACAAGGTCCATCCCAAACACAGGCACCAGCAAAACATTCCTTCCCAGAAGTACATTCCTCCTGGACAATTTCGAAACTGGAACTGCATCTTTCGACTTTTCCATCCACACACTTAGGCGAAAACGTCTGTGGCGAACATTGCACCATATCTTCGCATTCGCCATTTTTACAAACGGCACTTCCAGAACAAATCGTCGGCGTGAGCGTGCCATTTTCGCACGAATAGCTCATCATGCCATCCAGCGAACACATGTGAACTTCGCCTTCGCAATTGGAAGTACATTCGCCATTGAGGCACATGGTGCCAACGGCACAATTCTCAACTTTTGTAGCCCCATTTTCACAGGTAATGCGACTATTGATGCTTTTACAGGAATTCTTAAACGAGCTGCTGTCACAAGGTTCTGTTTTGGCACACATACCACGATTGCAGTACGAACCGGCTTCACATTTATGAGTGACAACATACCCGACCATACACTGAGCCCACGTTGTCTCATCAAGGCATTGTTGTTCGTAAGAATTATCGCATCTTGTCAGACTTTTATCGCGGCAATATCCCTGATGGCAGATATTTCCATCTTCGCATTTTTCTGTATCGACAATCCCGTTTTTGCAAACAAAACGCGAAAGCTCATCACTGCATTTCAATGGAAAGCTATCTGGAGAACAAACACTAACGCACTCCCCTTCCACACACATTTTATTTTCACCACAGGTTGAAGGTGAATAATATCCATTTTCACAAGTCAGAAGGCCACCATTCTGACTGCAAATAACCTCGCCCTCGCTATCACATGGCTGAAGAGCAATACTGCTGGAATAGGATTCATCCGAACACCCATAGAGTAAAGCAACAGAAGCAAAAATACTCAGAATAAACAGTTTTCGTTCCATCAATATATCCTCACTAAAATGATATTTCGAAAGCCAGACAAACCAGCACACTGCCCACACACAATGCATAAGCACAGCAAAAGAGTTCACCCGATATACTCAGAAAAATCACTCATTATGTATTGAATGAACTCAAAAAAAGGGCCGCCTGACAAAGGCGGCCCCAGTTTAGCAAAAAGCCTTTATTTTGTCTTATTTTTTAGCGGCTGGTGCAGTTGATTTTGCAGAACTTCCGGCAAGTTCCGAGAGAAGCATTGAAATAGTCTTAAGCTGGTCATCAGACAATTTCACGGTTAGCTTGATATTTTTCTTGTCATTGGCGACTTTAACTGCATCTTTGACGAAACCGAGTCCAAGTTCAGCTAAAGACGGATCGGAAAGGATGGCATTAAGCTGTGTGGAAATGATTGTTGCACCACGTTTGCTGACATCAGCATTCTTGGCGATTGCAATGACTGCGACATCAAGGCCTTTAGAGAAGCTGATAGAAACAGCGCCGGATTCGGCATCTGTAGCTGCAATGACATTGCCCTGTCCATCATCCAGTTTATAGGAAGCGACCTGAGACTTAAGATAAGAGGTCATCTTACCGGCGACACGGATATCAGCTTTGGAATCAGTCAGTGAATAAGCATTGTAAATGGCGACATCACGTGATTTCAAGGTCTTTGGCTTATCAGCTTTGGCATTATCGATAATGGGTTTCATGTCGATTGCATTGTCACATGCCAAAATACGCGTATCACTGAGGAGAACAACGGAGTTTGCATCATCGGAATAAATTGTCATGCCATTATAATCTGCAGATTTATATCCTTCTTTTTTTACGATTGCATCGTAAGCTTCTTTAACTGATTTCTTGGCATCAACAGCAATACAAGCCTTACCTTTGTCGGTGGTAGCGAAAGTCATGAAAGCAAAATCTTTTTTGTAATCAATGCCAGCAGCCTTAAGTTCATTAATCAATTTTTCGACATCTTTTACAGAACTAATGCCATTGCCAGCTGCATCACTAATCATTTTATTAGCAGCGAGCTTATCGATATTGGCAGAAGCGACTCCAGCGAAATCGCCGACGAAAAGATCGATGGCATCGATATCTTTTGCCATAGCCGAAGTGGAAATGCAGAAAGAAAGAGCTGCTGCTGCGATGAATGCGTGTTTCATTATGGTATCTCCTATAAAGGTGGTTTCAAATTCGATTCAACCAATTCCGATGAAAGAAATCATCGGACGTGAGAGGACACACTTGCAGGTTTTATGCCAGAAAAAAAATTTTGCCCGGCGTATCGGCCTATGCCGATAGCCGGGCATGGCAAAGCGTATCCGCGAAGCGGAAAGCTTGCCTCTCTTATCACAAAACCCAAAACAAATCAGCACTAACCTGCAGAAACATAGACAATTCCGACGCCGCAATTATCGCCACCGCCCCCGACATTAGCCTGCATAATGAGCTGCAGACATGCAATCGTTGCATTTGGCGCGGCTCTGAGTGTGTCAGCAATCTGAATTTCACTCATTGTAATATCGCATGCGACATAATCGAGAATACCGTCAGTAGTCAGCATGAGAATATCCCCGGGAATGAGCCTCATCGAATAGATATCGAAAGCGATTTCATGAGCATCTTCGTCTTCATCATAGTATCCCAGGCACTGAACGAGAGACCCGGAATGTGGATGAACCGCACACATTTCCACGGGAAGCCCATTGATAATACCGATGGTAAAAAGATTGTGATCTCGGGTAATGCAGCACATCGAATCCTGACGCACGAGATATGCTCTTGAATCCCCGATGGCCCCCAGTGTCATCACTCCGTCTTCGATAATAGCGACGAGAGCTGTTGTTCCCATACATTCGGAAGCTGTTGGCGATTTATCGGCATATCTGTCGCGGATATACTGACAAATTTCATCATTGGATTTATCCAAAATGGCAGAAATTTCAGCGGCCGGCTCGATAACAGGAGTCTGATGAATCTGAGCATCCCAGGCTTTTTCGGCGACATCAATGACAATATGACTAGCGATATCACCAGCCCCATAAGTCGAAGTGGAAACGCCGTCGGCTACGACCATTAAAATTCGCTGACCATCTTCGCTCATCCGCATGAAGACTGCATCCTGATTGACAGGACAACGCAAACGTTTAGTCACCCCAATATGTGTATCGACAGCAGCATCATACACCAGATTTCCAAGGAAATCACGGCGCTCATACATACTGTCAACACCGCTCCGAAGAGCCATCACGAAGTCAGAAATGCATTGATAGCGAGTTTCCGGGTTTGGAATCAAAGCCCGATGAATAGGAATATCCCATCCGAGAGGGAATTCCGGATTGAAAGTCCTCGGTGCGAGGACAAAATCATATCCCAAAGATTCACAGGTTGGGAAACGAGCGCCAGCGACCAGATAATAAGCAAGAGCACCCACGACATAAACGCCCATCGGAAGCGTCATGCGTTTTCGCAAAAAGCCGAAACATTCAGGCGGCACAGCCGCATATTCGACCTGATGATGTGCCATGGCACATCTCTCATTCCAGGGCATATCCATAGCGAGTACGCCCATAAACAAGATTTTATTGCCCTGAAGAACAATAGTGTCCTGACTGATTCGAATGAGCGAATGTCCATGCTGGAAAACCTCTTCGACAACCGATGCAATTCGTTCAATGATATCGTACAGAATCGTCGGTGAAACGAATGCCTGCGCTTCGCGCCAGGAACGAAGCGTCGTCACATTTGTCAGATCGTACGCCTGAACAACGGTTTCATCCAGTCTGCCTTCCAGAGTGACAGGAAAAATGTATTCCTTACAGGAAGAAGGGATTGGAACTCTTCCTGAAATCGGAAGATGCGTACAAATGAGCCATTGCTGTTGCTCTTTATCACTCGCCAGCCAAAGAACAATCGAATCAAATCCTGGAAGATTGTTATTCAAAACGAGTTCAACCGAATTGGCGCATGACTCGCAGTGCATGACAAACATCAAACAGTCATTGGTGCTATCCAGGACTGCATAGGAAGGATTGTCAGATTCATCACGACAATGACAAGTGCGTTCAAACTGAGCAATATACTTGGTAACATCGGAGGTAAAGACGAGCGTATCACCATTTGCCGGGCAAGGAATACCTGAACACTTTTCGGGAACAACTCCACCTACGTCATCTTCAGGAATAGCCGCATAAGGGTCTGAAAACGGCAAATCCTCTTCGGCTTTATCCAAACTCTCGGAAATACAGTTTTCACCGGATTTGGCAGAAGATTCATCCGCACATGTGCTGGCATCTGATTTCGCATTTTCCGCAATATCATCACTTTTTTGCGAAACAGAATCCTCTGGCTTTATGGGTGCATTATTCGATAAATCAGCATCTGTATTGGCTACCGGCTCATTCACGCACGAGGATGCCGAAGAACTGATATCAGCCTTTTCAACCGAAATCTGATTAGTTTTTTCAGCATTTTCCAAGTTTTTCTGATTCGTCCCGGACATAAACCATCCCAATCTACAATAACCACATGCTTCTATACTTCTTTAAATCCTATCACAACTCGAAAATTGTGAAAAATAGAAAGATTGAAACAGACCTCATCAACTTTTCTTCTCTCCACCACAATGAGTAGAGGAAACAGCAAACGTCTAAATTGAATGAATCATTCAGACTTTCCATAGTTACAACT
>JAZRWV010000136.1:0-7363 GCA_045599925.1 Myxococcota bacterium | reverse complement strand
CATGAAATTCCATCACCTCAGTCTGGCATTTTTTCTGCTGTTTATTCCCGGCATCGGACTGGCACAGCCCTCCGAAATACAACCTGCAGCCAATCCGCCTCAGCCACAGACAAAACCGGATTCTAACATTACCGAAATCCTTATTAATCAGCCTTATACCTCCAAAACACTGGGGGAAATGACACTTCCGTTCATGTGGACTGCCACGGAAGATGAAAAGCTTAAAAGACTCGTCATCACCGAATCGCGCTCGACGTCGCCAGCCGTTCTGACGGTCGACCTCGTTGCAAAACCAACCGATGTCGATATCCTCGATGTTTCGCGCGAAATTGCGGCCTCTGTTGCTGAATCCCTCGGCACAACCGCAGAAATCACCGGCGAAAAGAAAACACTTGAATGCGGCAAGAAAAAGTGTCCGTCCGTCGATGTCTTCAAAGCCGCATTTTCCGGAATGGAAAACGATATTCCCAGAACCTGCGCACTTCAAGTCGTCCCGGCAGGCAAAAATGTCCTCGTCCTGACCATCTGTGCTTATGCTCAGAAAAAGTATTCGCCTGAACTGCCCGCCATCCTCGACGAATTTTTCAGGATGATGAAATAACACATCCCCTCAGTTTTGAGATCGCTCCTCATGAAAATCAGTGCCCTTACGCCCCTCATTCTCATTGCTCTTTTGCTGCCGTCCTGTGCGAAATTTCCGGAAAAGCGCACGGATCAGGAACCCGTCAAAGAGACGAAATATCAGGAAATATCGACAGATACCATCGCTTTTATCCGAATGCATCCCGGGGCCCCTCAGAAAAACGTCTATGCGACCTGGAAACACTACGAAAATCAGGACGACAAAAGCCAGGTCTGGCGCATTCAGAAAACTGATTTATCGCAAACCGCCCTGGCGGAACTCGAAAATCTGTTCGCAGCAGCCGGACAGAATCTCATTCCATCCAACGGACTTTACGCGTGCAAATATCGCGAAAATATGCCGTATTATCGCCTGGATTTTCAGCACAATCAAAAGAAATACGCCATTGTATCGAGTTCCGGCTGTCTTCATGGCGCTCCGTGGAATGTCATCATTGACGGCACATCCTATGTCCAGACAACAGGCGAAATCGGCACTGTTCTCGAAAGTCTTCTTCACAATTCCGATGTCAACATCCCAATTGGCGACACAGCCGGCATGATGATGTTCGACACTCCGATTGAAATAGATGGATACAAAGCCTCCGGCGACCAAACACCTGCCGCTTGGTTTGATACAGAATTTAGAAAAGACGCCACATTCGGCGGCGGTCTTCAGTATATCGAAAAGCTCTTCGGCCCGCTGAATCTGCCGGAAATTGCCTGCAATCAGTCCAAAAGCAACGACTGCTCTTCTGTTTCGGCCCGATATATGCTCAAATTTGGCCTCGACTTCGAATTTCCAATCCCCCTCAAATACGACAACGGATCCGTTTCTGCCTCCATTCCGCCTCAGCCGGCGTTCGAAGCACTCGCAACGGCATCCAAATCAGCCATTTTCAAAGCCTGGCCCAAAACCACAGCCAGAGAAGAACCTGTCAAGCTCACTTACAGCGAGCCTCAGGAATGCAAAATGGTTCACGGGCTTGCCAAGCATTTCGAACTCCCGGATGATGTTTCCTGCGCCACATGGACACTCACATCCAAAGACTTTCCAACGGCCATCTACTATATCGGGCTCCAGTCCGTCTGGCTTCAGCCAGAACAGAATTACAAAACGCTGTTCGATTCCATTCGACAGATTCAGGGTGAAAATCATGAGAAAAAGCTCAACTACACCCAGTTTCAATCTCCCAAAAAATCGATGAATCTCTTTGTAAAACTTGACGGACGTCCCATCGCTTTTGTCACAAAAGACGGCAAAACCTCTATCGTCCAGCCTTGATATCAAACACGGATTACTGATTTATCTCATACAATTTCGGTTTATTGCATGAAAAATATCATTCTAATCACCACATTTATTCTTTCTTTCAGTCCCGCAGCAGCATTCGCCCAGAATGCTCTCGATCCGTTTCTCGACAAAATCCTGGCTGCCTCAGAACTTCCTTCATGCGAACAAACCCAAAAAGCCCTCAGTGAAATATCAGAAACTGAATTCAATGCGGCTATTACTGATATAAAAAACGTTAAGGATCAGACTCTTCTGACCAAATATCAGGAAAAATTCTCTAAAATTTCAATACTTTCGTCGAAATGTCCTCAAATTCAGGACCAGTTTGCAAATCGTCTGTCACTTCTGACTGTTCATGCCCATCTGACCGAGAAAACTGCCAATATCGATTCCATTCGCAATTTCATTCAGTGGTGTGAAAATGCCATAAACACAGGCGACTGCAAAAAATCCGCGCAGGTACTCGCCGGATTTCCGAAAAACATGTGCGATGAAGCCATATCCGGATTTCAAACCGTGCGTCCGTCATCGCTCTCGGATGACGAATATCACGCCATCTCGCAAAAGCTCGACAAAATCATCACGTGGGGTGCCAGCTGTCCGGAATACCAGCAGGTTTATCAGACATGCCTCACCTCGAGTTCTGCGCATTTTCAGCCGATAAGCATCCTGGACCCATTTTTTCTCTTTCTGCACGAGCTCAAGGCAGCCATTAAAGCCACGCCCTGCGACGAAATCAGCAAGCTAAAGCTCAATGACTCCCACTATAAGGCAGCAGCCAAAGCCATTCAAAACCTGACACCAGCCCAATTTTCTCCGTCAGACAGAGCAAAAATTCACGAAGAAATGCACAAGGTTTATGAGACTACACAAAACTGTCCGGCTGCACATCAATTCGTCGACAACATCATCGAAAAAATATTCGCCAGGCAATGAAATTCCCAATGGATTCATTGAATCGGAATGCGCATCATGACACCAGGTCATCAAAGAAAATTCCCAGCAGTGGCGACCATTTTGCTGGCATCAGCACTGAACTTGTGTGGATGTGAACGCCACATGAGCGGAGACGATCCTCCTCTTCGCCCACTCATTTACACAGAACTTCCCCCCACCAAAGCAGAAGAAATCGAACCGGAACCGCCGAAAATGCTCAATATAGCTCCGGAAGATCTCGGCTATGCCCTGTTTCATGCGCTTGTCGAACACGATCGTTCAACCTATGAATCGATGTTTATTTCGGGGCCGGAACTCTCCGAACTCATTCACATGAAATCAGAGGAAGCGACGAAACAATCGGCAGAAATTGTTCGAAAAAGCGAGCTTTTATGGACACTTTTTGCGCCCTCACTCGAAGCTGAAGAGCCTATTGGCGGTCTGTCCACGCGGCTTCGACTGACCGAATTTCGTCTTGGAAAAGGCCGAAACCTCGCGGGAAAAATAGCTCAGGCTGACGTCGATGAACTCATTCAGCACTGGGGAAATGAACTGAGAATCGAACTCATTGATTCGGACAAAGTATTTACGATTCGCGTTCCCAAAATTGTTCGCACCCCTCAGGGCTGGCGCATTGCGCAACCTATCGAACTCGACAAAACTCTTCAGCTGTTTCTCGAAGCCGGCATGCATCTCAAAACCGATCTGCTCACGAGCGAGCACTACCCCATGCCGCTTGAAGTCGGAAACTTCTGGAAATATCGCCTGGACAAAATGGTTACGGAGTCAGAAATCGCACCCGATCAGCCCGCCGATATCACGATAACGGATATGATAACGGATATCATTCATCGCAAGGGCTACTGGATTGTCAGTTTTGAACGCACGATAAATGATTCGACAAAGCAGAATGAAGAAAGCCAGGAAATCACGCATTTCAGCTGGCTTGCAACACCGCACATGATTCTGCCCTGCCAGCGCGACTGCCGCAACAATGCCGATAATATTGGTTATCTGCTCGGCTACATCAGCCGTCAGACGCCAATTTTTAAGTTTCCGATTGAGATTGGCCAGAAATGGAGCACCGCCGGCGAAAAAAGCAACTTCCACCGTTACGAAATCCGCACGCTTCATACGGAACCGATTGTCGTTCCCGGCGGCTCATTTGCCGGTGCCTACGAAATCTTTGGTTCAATTGAAGAAGGCCGCGAATCGCGATTTTTTATCCCGGGAACGGGCATTGTCATGCGCATCGTTCGAAGCGGAACGGGGCAAAAACGCGAAGTTCTCATCAAACACCGGCTTATTTTATGATTTTTTATGGGGCCGGCTTATCGCCTTATGGCGATACAGCCGGCCATCCGGCCTATCGCCTTATGGCGATACGGCCGGATTACCATAGTGTTTCAAGACGAGTTCCGGGGTAATAGTGTTTAAGAATTTCATCATAAGTGATGCCGCGTTGTGCCATTCCAATAGCACCAGTCTGACAAAGTCCGACCCCATGACCAAAACCGGTTCCATAAAACGTCACTTTTTTAAGCCGGTCACCGCTCATTTCTGATTCAGCGACAAAAAGCGCACTTTTTAAGCCGCCAAAAAGCCGTCTGATTGGCAGTTCGCGTTCGACTTCGACTGTTTTTTTGGTTCCTGTCACGCGAACTTTAGTGGCGCGATAGCTCTTTCCGCGCTCCACAACCTCGATTTTCAGCAGCTGACCGACATCATAGCCATTTTTTTTCATCAGACTCTCGAGTGCAGAAGCCTCATATGTCTGCACCCAATGTGCATACTGGGTTGAAGCAAAAGATTTCTGCCCTTTTGGGGCATGATCGCAATAATCTTCAGACTCCGAAGAACGAATCCATTTGAGCAAATCTGCATCACTGCTGAATTTCAGAGAAGCTTCATGTCCATCATCCGTTCTGGACATGAGATAGGATTTTTCAGGAAGGCCCCAGGTTTCAAACGCCCCCGCCGAAATACCGCCACAATGGGAGCTGTAATAACTCTGAACAAGTTTTTTGTCGGAAAAGAGAATTTGTCCGCGCGTTTTTTCGATGGCCTTATCCGTTCTGTCATCAGCTCCGGAAAGTCCGCGATACACCTGACAATGCTGCTTATTGCACAAATGATAGGGATCTGCGGAATGTCTGGCCCCGACCTGTGCGATCAGTGTTGTCCGTGCCGCGACAGCCTGAGCCATCAATGCAGCTTCCGGAGCACTTGCATAGACTTCGGCCGGAACAATTCCGCGAAGAATGGTCTCGACATCAGCCGACTGAACCACAGCCAGATGCCCGGTCTGATCAGGCGTCACGATCAGCTGGCTGTTCAGAACCAAATCAGCCTTTTTCCCGCCTTCTCCCTCGATGTCATACAATTTTGCGCCGGCCTGTGGCAGATCAATCCACAACAAATTCTGATGTTCGATGCGGATATTTCCGGCTTCATCGCGAAGCACAATTTTGGCGGTTGGATATTCGAGAAGTTCACGATAAATCTCAGCGGCATCGACTGAACTGTCCAACGGCACCACACTCATCAGAGATTCGGCAGCGGCTTCATCCGGCTGGCGCTGAGTCATCAGCAAATTTTCCCGGTTATCAAAAACGTGTCCTTTCAGCGCAAACACCGACCCGATAGGAACTATTTCACAGGACATATTTTTTTCATCGCACTTTTTTTTAGCCTCATTCAAAGATTCGATGTTCTCAGAACGAGCTGCAATCACACCGTACTGATATTTTCCAGAAACTGCCGATGAAATTTCAACTTCGTAAGTTTTATTGCCTTTGAGATGAATGACAGCACCTCCACTGCCAGACATCATGACGGTAAAATCCCCTTTCGGAGTAAAACGCAATTTTTCAAGCCCATCAGCAATACGCATGCGCACCGTAGGTGTTCCGGACGAAGAAAATCCGAGTTGATGAGCATATAACAGAGCATGGTTATCGTGGCTCGTCAGTTCAGTATTCTGAGCAAAAACGTCTTCAGACTGGATCCATACCAGGATCCCCATACACAAAGCCACCAAAGCACTATGTCTCAATCGCTGACCAAATGAACCCATTCTGCACTTTTACTCCTGTCACATCGGCAGCCTCATCCATAATTCTGGCATGAGTACATATTAATAAGCGTTTTTTCTGTCATCGATAGAAAAACTAATTAGCAACCGCCTCAGTATAAATCATTCCCATACTTGACAAGGCCACAAAGTAATTGCCACCAACTGCATTGTTTGAATTATCAGGAATTCCGACCTGAATTCTGGCCTCAGTTACGGTTGTTGCAAATGCCGCCCCCTCGATAAACATAATCTGTCCATTTGGCTGAAAACAAACAGCAAATGAGTTTCCATCAACATTGGCATAATTACCATCTAAAAAGCCATTTGCAGGTATTCTTTTCTGAATCACTAAAGAAGTCAGAGCCTCGCCGTCATGGACGTACTTTTTAGAATCCAAAGAATCGAGTGTTCGGTTGCCACCCTCGTGATTTACAGCATCAATTGCGACGTTATTATTTACATCAGCCGTATAACGAATGGGAATTTGTTCTGTATCTGTTAAAGAACAGCTGCTGCTCACGCCAATTCTAGGTTCAATGACAGAAACGTTCCCCTGAGCCAAAGTAAATCTGACATATGTGGACAAGCTCAAACTCGTGGCTCGCATGCGTTGCGCCTGAAACAAGGAATGCACCTCATTGAACATATCGGACTGTGCATTTGCATTTTTGTTGCCTGTAACAACAAAAGCAAGGATTGCAGCCAATATTGCAGAAATGCCAACGACGACCATCAGCTCAACAAGTGTCATACCTCTATGATTCATGCAATATTTCATAAAATGAACCTCCGAGTAAATTGCCGACAGCAAAATGCGCGTCCAGCACAGGTTAATCAGAATAAGGGGATTTTAACACGCCGTCAAGATTCCGCTTCATATCCGTGATTTTCAGATAACAGCATTCCCAAAACAATACCAAATCCTCTGATATTCTCTATTTTTATGCATCAAATTTCCTCAGAACAGACCAGAAAATCGAGAATGACCGGCAGATATTCGTGATGTTCACGATGCCATTGTTCGCGCTTTTCAGACAATACTAATGTTGAAGAGCCACCCGATTCAGACAACAAAATCAGTCGAGACTGAAGTGCCTCCTTTGTTTCCGGATTTGTCTCGGTCAAAACAGCCTGCTGCAAAAAATGAATTTTTGCAGACAAATCGTCATCATTATTGAGCAATCCAGAAATCAGCATTGTAATATTCGAATCAGCCCCAGGTTTCTGCAGCGCGATTTGAAGGTGTTTTATCGCCTCCGAACGAAGTTCGGCATCGCGTTCTTTCGTCGTCCTCGGATGAAATGAAATATTATTAAGGGCTATAGAATAATCATAGTTTGGATCAAGAGGAAACTGTTCAGCCCCAAGAGCAAGGTATTCATTGGCTTTTTCAACACTTTCCGAACTCATGTCATCAGAAAAGACCGTGAAGTCGG
>JAZRWV010000135.1:0-14309 GCA_045599925.1 Myxococcota bacterium | reverse complement strand
GATGAGTTTGTTGCCAATCTGAGCTTTGACGACTGGACGTCTCTGCTGCCAGTGCCTTTCATCTGAATCGAGTTGATAGAGCAGAAGCACATTTTCGATTTCAATGCCGACACATTGGCGTTTTCTGGGGTAATCAACGGTTTCAAATGTTGGGCAGAACGGCACTTCCCGCATGGGATCTGCCCACTGAATGATAAGGCTTTCTCCGGCAGGCCCCTTTGAACTGTCGATGCTGAAGTGTGAGCGTACAGAAGCTCTTCCGTTCACTCTGTCTCGCGTGGCGTAATCGATTTCCGGCACAGATAGAATACAGCACAGATCGGGTGAAACTTTTGTTCCTTCCCCCGGTGTGAACATGCGGGCAACTCGTGCGCCTTCGCACACAATTTCCTGTCCATCGATGATAAAACCACCGATGCCGCCTCTTGCATTGGCCATATAAACAATCAGTGTCGACGGACCGAATTTTCCATCGCAAAGGAGCTGATTCTGAGACTGATAGTCGAGTACCCAGTCGATAACTGCTTCGTCATCAATGTGATAGACCGGGTGGGTATCCGGAAGAATACCGCGCCAGAACAGTTGACGGGCTCTCTGGTTGAATTGACGCGCTTCAAGGCGTTCCTGGGCTGAAAGCATAATTATCTCTGCTGAAGCTGCCGTCTGCAGGTATCGCACAGGTAAGCCCCGACAAACGGTTTGGGATTATTGGCTGGTGTTTTGTTCGGAAGTCCGCAAATGTCGCATCTTTGCATGCTTCTGCGTTTTTCAACGAGTTCGACAAGCTCGTCCGCAACATCACTGCCTGTTCGGCGAATCATGTCGAAATAATCGCCAAAAAAACTGCGAAGATTAAAGCCCTCTGGGAGTTTTTTGCTGTCTGCCATGGTGGATCCTTTGAAAATGAATGGATCATGAAACGCGCAAATGCGCAGTTAACGAAATCAATTATCCTGCTTTTAGAATGTGATTTCAACTGAAGGATACCCAATTGATTGATCAGGCTGCTGAACGTCCGGGGAAATGTCGAGCAGCTTCTCCAGGAAATGCTTTGCTTCTCCGGTTTTGGAATTGTATTGGATAGCCTCGTAAAGCCTGTTGAATTTCTGGTTCAAGAACTGAATAAAACACGGAGGAATCTGTGGTATTTGTTCCGGAATGACGAGCTCTGAACGGGTAAGATTGTCGATATGAATACCGGCATCAGCTGCGATGACAAATGCAAATAATGCATGCAGATAGAGCTGATATCGATGGGCTTCATGAATGGCATCCATGGCCATCGCAAAGGCATCATCATATTGGCCGCAGGCATCTGCCAGTGCACTTTGTCCGAGAAGGACTGTTGCAATGCCAATATTGTCTGATAATGCCTGAAAATCGTTCTTTGCTCGTTCAAAAGACTGTGCACCATCCCGGAGTTGTTTTGTCAGTGCAGCATGAAGTCCCAGCAGCGTATGACACCAGGCTCGCGCACGTCGGTTTTGAGGTCCAAATGAAGCAATGGCCATCGTAATTTCATTGTCTGCTTCGTCATGCTGGTCTGAAGAAATGAGATCAATTGCTCTGACACAACTTTGCGTGCCGGAAAGAAGCGTTGAGTAAGGCGATTGAATCGTATTCTGGTCACACAGACAGTGAATTGTCGTTCTGTCACACTGGAGTGTCGCCGCAATGAGCATGCATGTTCCTGCACACGCGGATGCGCATTCATCGCCAAGAGAGGTCTGTATGGGGTAATCGTCAATAAGTGCCTGATAATGAATGGAATCTGGCATGTTCAGATAACTCAGCATGTCGAGAATCAGCTTGGCCTGCGCTTTTTCATAATAATCGTGGATTTTGTCGAATTGAAGGACGGCATTTTGTGCAAATTGCCGGGCTTTTTGCTGGTTTCCGGAAAACCATTCCAGCTTTGCAAGCCGCATCTGGATATTTGCAATATCCGCAATGCATTCGTCTGTTTTGGCCAGGGGCGGAAGCGCAGAGTAGAGAAGCTGTTTTGCATTTCGTGGATCGTTCTGGAGCTCCTGAATATCGGCAAGAATGATGAGAGAACGAACGGCTTCTTTGGGGGCATTGCAGATTTCAAAACTTTCCTGAGACAGCCTGGCAATTTCTGCTGCGCGGGGTAGTTGTCCTTTGCGAAGCTGCTTTTTGGCATTGAGGCGTTGAATGTGCGCCAGATAAACAGGCTCGTTGAACTGCTCATGCCAGGTTTTGAGACGGTCACAGTAGTGATCAAATTCTTTGGATTTGTTGAGGATTAGACTGAGCTCTGCCCCAAGAATGAGCGATGTCGGCCAATGAATCGCATGAAGAATGTCTTTGGATACTTCCAGGGTATTCATCATGGCATCAAATGCTGATGCAAGTGTTTCGTTTCTTTCAAATGCAAATTTTAGATTTGCATTGTCGTAGGCTGTATTTGCACTTTGCTGACAGGATTGAACGAATGAGACGCTGTCTGCGGCGGCTCTCCACAACTGCGCAATTTTCCAGGATTGTTGCGCTGTCGGATTTGTATAGCATTCGACGAGGGCATTGGCTGTCTGGGCCTTGAGTGCTCTGATTCTTCGAATGGAAAGCTCTGACTGAAGAACATCGGCATGCCAGGGTTCTGTAAAAGAGATTTTAAAATCAGGTCTGCCGTTTTCTCCAATGCATTGCGTCTGGGTTAGCATGTTCATGTCTGTCCATGACTGAAGGGCTTCACGCCAGTAGGCTGACAGGGCTTTGTCTTCATCAAGTTTCCAGAATGCTTCGGCTTCTGACATGGTCGTTTCGTATCCAAACGAAGAAAGTCGAACGAGTATTTCTTTGTAAAAATCGGATTGTGAACCTTGCAAAAGTGCGATTTCGTTGAGCTTTTTCCTGAAAAATTGCGCAGCAATATGAGGAACGCCCAGTGGCTGGTTGTCTTTGGGATCCAGAGTGAGAAGGTTCTGTTTGGTTTTAATGAGTCTGGAACTTTGGTTGAGGTGGTGAATGAGCGCAATCGCATAATAAGGATTGCCAAAAGAAGTCTGCGCAATGCGATGGCTTAGCCTGTCATCGAGTCTGGAGCAGGATTTGAGCATCTGAGCCATTGTCGCAGAGTCCAGAGGTTCTAGGACAATCTTGTTGCCAAAGACGGAACTGAAGGTCTCGGCTTCCGATATTTTGGCGATATTGTTGTTGTTGGAGAGTTCGTGTGGATCCTGTGTGACAAGAATGAGAACGGGAAGTCGATCAACAACTGTTCGAAGCTTTTTGAGAAGATGATACACGGGTTCCGTGCACCGCTGAATGTCATCGATGAGAATGGCAAGGGGCGTTGAGGATGTGATTTCTGTGATGATTTTGGTGATGTATTCGATAAGCGAAGAACAGAGTGATTCATCAATAGGCTGCTTTTCCTGATTCTTTTGTTTGAGGCCTTCTGTCAGTTTTGCTTCAGATGTATGGCCGGTCCGATGATAGTCCGACTGTGAATGTTTGCTCTGTGTTTCAGGAAGAGCGCTGCTCAGCTGCAGAATGAGTTTTTGAAAAAATGCATTTGTTGTTTCATCTGCTGATAATTTCTTTGGTGATGAAGAGCTGTACTGAGAGGCAGGGCATGTGATTGTGTAGAATTTTCCCATCAGACAGCGCGATGAGAAGTATTTGAGAAGTTTTGTTTTCCCGAGTCCGAAACCGCCTGAAATCACTCTGAGTGTACCAAATCCGAGCAGTGCTCTTTCTGCATCTTTTTGCAGAATGGCGTACTCTTTCAGATGTGCAAATTCGGTTAGAAATTTGTCGGTATTTGAGAATTTTGCCGATGATTCGGCGTCGTTGAGTGCGAAGAATACGTCGAGAGATTCGCTGAATTTGGGGAGCACTGAGTCCTCGGGGATTTCTTCAGAAGGAAAAGACTTGTCGGGAGGCCAGCGAAGTCCGGAGTCCTGTGCGGCTTCTATGGCGCGGATTTTACAGCCAATATCGCCTGTAATGATTCCAGGATGTGAGGTAGAAATATCTCTGCAGTCTGTGTACTCACGAAGTATTGCGATGATGGGATCGAGGACGTTGAGGGTGTCCGGAATGTCGAGCTCAAAAAAGGCATCTTTAAATGCTTTGGCTGAAATAAACCGTTTCCATGGCGTTTTGTGAAGGGCTGTATGAATGATTTGAGTGAGACCTTCTTTTGTTGCATCGGATAGTGACTGGAATTGAGGCAGCCAGTCGATTTCCGGAACTGATGCGTTGAGCTGGGACTTCATGAGCTCAACGGCTGAGGGCGCGTCAAATGGCAGATGTCCGGTGACTGCTTCGAAAAGAATAATGCCGGCCGCATAAATATCGGTGCAGGCACCAATGAGCTTGGTCTGCTTAAGAATTTGTTCCGGAGCCATATAGGCTGGTGTTCCGAATGATATTTCATGGGAATCCGTAATCTCAAAAGGCAGAGTGGCAAGCCCGAAGTCGACGAGTTTGGTAAGAATCGCATTATTCTGAAGTGTCATCAGGACATTTTCTGTTTTGAGATCGCAGTGGGCCAGGCCTCTTGCATGGGCAGCAGAGAGGGCATCAAGGATTTGTCCGAATAGAATCTTGACCATGGCCGGTGTAAAGCAGTCACTTTGGATCTGATGAACAGAAGGCCCCTGAACGAGTTCCATGGTGATATAAAGCTGTTCGGAGTCCGTCAAGCCGCAATCATAAATATCAATGATATTGGGATGATGAAGCAGATTGAATGCCCGTGCTTCGCGAGCAAAGCATTTGCGCATTCTGGGATTGTTGCCTGTTTCTGCATGAATGATTTTAATTGCGACGTCACAATTCAGGAAGTTGTCCCGGGCTTTGAAAACTTCGCCCATGCCTCCGGAACCGATAGAGGATATAATGGAATATCTTGAAGAGAAGGACAGATCAGCAGTCATGATGAAACGGCATGGATAGGGAAATGAGTATCACAGGCATCTGTGCGCGTATTCGCAGAAAAGCGAATAGCGCACAGGCCCGGCCGTATCGGACAAAGTCCGAAAGGTCGGGCGCCGCAAAAAAAAATCGCGGCAGGAACCGCGATTTTATAATGAATTATGTCAGATTAGAACTGGAAATAAGGGCCGACCGAAAGATCGAAGTGTGCACTTGGCTTGTTCGGGAAATGGATGGGAACTGCGAGTTCGACTGCCAGGCCGATATTTTTGTGGAATGTCCACAGGAAACCGATTTCCGGGGCAATGTGAATCGGCCCGTCGTAGAGGTAGAGGTCGATGAAATCATTGTATTTGGAACCGAGGTTGACCGATGCATTGGCACCGCCCCAGCCGACTTCAAGGCCGACATAGAGTCGATAGGGCTGTGAATAAAGGGCGAGGTAACGAACCGTGGCTCCCACCATGACATTATAAATTTCCGGCTTAATGTCTTTATTAATGCTTTTATTGATAGTGGCAGAGACGATATTGACAAACTGTCCTCTGACGTAGACACCGACCTGGAAATGAGCTGGCAGATTGAAGAGAAGGCCGGCTCGCATATGGAACGGCATGCTTGCAACGCCGGTATCCACTTTAACCTTGGGGCCATTCTCACCATTTGTAAGTGAATTTGTCACTTCGCCCTTGACGATGCCAAGGCCGGTACCGAAGAGCAGTGACAGCTGGAAAAGCGGCTCGCCATAAGTCTGGGCCAGGTCTTCTTTGGAAAGACCTACACAGGAACCGGCCATTTCTGTAGTCAGAGGCATCTGAGCGGTTGCGACGTTGGCAACGACTTCACCCAGTCTGTTCTGTGCTTCGATATAATACTGAACGCGATCGCCTTTCGTTGCATATCCAGGGATTGTAGCAGTCAGGATATCGGAGGATTCAATGGTCGGGAGCATTTCGAGTGTCGTGTATCCGCGCTGATCATCCGGTGCATAATAGACATAAACTCTGTAAATATCGGGATGAGCGGGAACATTGGCTCTGATTTCCATGGCATTGCATCTGTCATTGATGGAAATCCCGGTATGTTGAATAGAGGGTTTTGCCGTTGCGATAACGATACCGGAGGATGAGGGTGCAGAATTAATGGTTTCTTTGGCTCTGCTGAAAATTGCATCAACTTCAGGAGAACGGTAGTCGCTTGGAATGGTTGCAACATTGTTCAGAGTGAGGGCTTTAAGAAATGCCGAAAAAGCGCGTTCATCTGCGATGGCGGGGGCCGAATCCTTGAATCGGCCGTAGCTGACAATACCCTGTGCGATATAGATGTTGGCAATGCTTGGCTCAGTTATGCCAAGATTTTCGATAATCTGAACGGCCTGAATGAGTTTCATATCAGCCGATTCGAGTTCCAGAAAGTCATAATCTTCCATGGCCGATTTGCTGAGGTCTACGGCCTGCTTAATGTTTGCAGTTTGAGCAAAAGCAGAGGCAGAAGCCAACAGGCAAAATGCGACGAGGAACAGGATATAACTCAGTTTTGTCAAAAGACGAGGTGCAGGCATAAGACCCTCAAATCAGAGAAATACCGGAGCGTTAAAAATGCCCTGCTTTGAGAAAAAGCAGGGCTGAATCATTCATCATACAAAGTATGAATTGAATTATGAATGTGCAGAGTGAGTTACAGTTGGATAGGAATATAAGTGTCTGAAAGCCCGGGATTCCGGGCATTTCGACATCATTGGATTAACGCGACGTGATGTTGATTTCAACACGACGGTTGTTAGCGCGTCCTTCAGGAGTATCGTTTGTATCGATGGGCTTGTCGGGGCCGTAGCCGGCGGATGTTAGACGTTTCTTGTCGATACCGCGTTTGATGAGTTCCTGCATGACGCTCTTTGCACGGCCCTGAGAGAGTTTGACGTTATTCTTGTATTTACCGGAGCTGTCGGTATGACCTTCGATGGAAATACAGATTGTCGGGTTGTCTTTGAGGACCTGAGCGATTTCATCGAGGAGGGGTTCGCTCTTGGCGAGAACTTTTGTTTTGTTGGTAGCGAAGAAGAACTGTTCTTTGAGTTCGATTTTGTCTTCTTTGACGACGATGTATTTCTGAACCGGGCATCCGTCGTTGCTGACTTCGCCTTTGGCGAACGGGCATTTATCGAGGCCGGTGCAGTTGGGGAACTGAGCCTGGAAACCTTTCTGGGAAACCCATTCATCACAGACGGTATCGTTATCGCTGTCGGGATTGGGGCAGCCCTGGAAATCGGCGAGACCGTGGAGGTCTTCGCAGGCATCGGTACCTTTGCATGTACGTTCAAATTTCTTTTCGAGGCCGACCAGTGTGACCCATTTATCACACAGACCATCGCCATCGCGGTCAGGATTGCTGCAGCCGGCGTATGCGAGTTCGCCTGGATCATCCGGACAGGAATCGACACCTTTGCATGCGAAGCTGCTTGCGAGGCCCATTTCAGAGACCCATGCATCGCAGACACCGTCGGCGTCTTTATCGGGATTCTGGCAGCCTTTATATGCTTTGAGACCCGGGGTATCTGGACAGAGATCTTCGGGGTCGATGACGCCGTCTTTGTCACGATCCTGAAGTTTCGGATCGAGGCAGAGTGTGTTGAGGCTTTTCTGGTCAGCTTCTTTAATCATTTCGTCTGCGAAGGTGATATGATCTTCACCTCGGCGTCCGTTGCCGTAGCTGAGTTCCATACGGCCGAACTCTTCGTGAGAGCTTGCAAGGGCAAGTTCTCTCGGGGCGCAGCGATAAGCACGATCATGGATTTCGTCTGCCTGATTATGAATCTGTTCCTGCATGCTCGAAAGCTTAGCACCATCTACACATCCCATCGCCAGCATTGCTGCACCTGCAAGTGCGGCCACTGTCATGCATCGTGTCCAGTTCGTTTTATTATGTTTCATATCTGTATCTCTATGAATGCCAATTCTGATTGCAAATGGATGAACGGTTTATTCTCTGCCTGCGATCGGTGAAACCCAAGGATCTTTCTGAGCTTTTTCTTCTGCAGCCTGTGCCATTTCTATGGCCTTTTGTGCATAGTCTGCACTGTATCCAAACTGCGAATAGCCCCACAGTTCATCGGCTTTTCTCAGATATTCTGTGGCCATTGTATATTCGTAGGGTGCTCTCGTTTCTGCATTGGCCGCGGTCGCTTTTTCAAGCGCTTCCTTGGCATCTTCAATTCTGCTCGTGGACATGATGGGGCCACATCCAGTCATTAAAGCCAACATCAAGACTGCAGCGAACGCGAGTATGCGTTTTCTTATTTTCATGATTGCTCCCAATTTTTGAATTCCGGCATGAAGTGCCTAAAAAACTATTCTTTAGTACCAAAAACTAAAATTAAAGTCAAATTGAGCATCACTTCAAAGGAACTCGCCTTTTGCTGCGCAATACGGCGAGTTTGCGCCGGTCTTCGGGCTTCGGCCCGATACGACCGGCGTGGTTTGATTTTGGGTTGAATGCGCACCCCATGATTTGTCGGGACGACATGGCAAAAAAAAAAGACAGCAGGCTATGCCTGCTGTCTTTGGATGTGACTTACTTGATAAGGGCTTTGTCGTAGTCCGCCGGCGGCTCGTAACCAAGCAGTTTGATGGCTGTGGCCGCAATGTTGGACAGACGCTTCGGTTCTACGCTGTCGTCGAGTTTCCATTCCAGCTTTCCTGTCGGATCATACAGCCAGCAGGGAACTCTGTTCAGCGTATGGCTGGTGAGTGGCACGGGATTGCCTTCCGAATCGCGCGTAAAGTCGCCTTTTTTCTTGTTGTACTGATACATTTCATCGGCGTTGCCGTGGTCTGCTGTTACGATGGCCACACCGCCCATGGCGCGGACTTTTTCGAGCAGCCGGCCAAGTGCAAGGTTGACGGCTTCGATGGCGACGATCGTCGCTTCAAGACTTCCCGTATGACCAACCATGTCGCCATTCGCATAGTTGATGCGTACCAGATCATAGTGATTGGCGTCAAGTTCGGCGATAACAGCATCGGTCACTTCGGCACATTTCATCCACGGACGCTGCGAAAATTCAACGCGATCGCTTTCCACTTCGATGTATTTTTCGAGCTTTTCATCGAAGTAGCCGGAACGGTTGCCATTCCAGAAATACGTCACATGGCCGAATTTTTGTGTTTCAGCTGCGGCAAGAGTTTTGAGGCCTGTGGCACAGAGATATTCCCCCATCGTGCGATCAATCGCGGGAGGGGCGACGAGATAATGCGAAGGAATATGGGCGTCGCCGTCGTATTCCATCATGCCTGCATAACGGACATCCGGACGACGGACACGGTCAAACTTATCGAAACTGTCGGAATCGAATGCGCGGGAGATTTCAATCGCACGATCGCCACGGAAATTGTACATGATCACGGAATCGCCGTCATTGATTGTACCTGCCGGTTTTCCGTCGCGAACGACGACAAACGGCGGCAGATTCTGATCCGAAATGCCTTCTTCTTCGGCACGGAAGGTTTCGATGGCTTCACGGGCACTTGCAAAGTTTCTGGCTTCACCGAGGACATGAGCTTTCCAGCCGCGTTCGACAATGCGCCAGTCTGCTTCGTAGCGATCCATTGTGGTGATCATACGGCCGCCGGAGGCAATGCGATAATCGCGGCCGCCTTTGGCGTTGATTTCTGCAAGCGCAGATTCGAGCTGATCGACATAGACAAGGCTTGTCGTGGCACCGACATCGCGGCCGTCCAGAAGAGCATGTACACATACGGATTTGACACCGGCTGCGTCTGCATGGCGAATCATGGAGAGCAGATGTTCAATATGGGAATGCACATTGCCATCGCTTAAAAGCCCCATAAAATGTAGCGTTTTGCCATCGCTGAGAGGCTTTTCAAGCAGCCATTTCCAGGTGTCGCTCTGATAAAGTCTTTCGCTTTGAACGGCTTCTTCGACGAGACGCGCCCCCTGAGAGAAAACACGTCCTGCACCAAGAGCATTGTGACCGACTTCGCTGTTGCCCATGTCGGCATCACTCGGCATGCCGACATGCGTTCCGTGCGCAAAAAGAAATGTTTTCTGCGCTGTTTTGTCCAGCATGTCGAAAACAGGGGTTCTGGCGAGGAATACTGCGTCACTTTCATCTTTACGACCTTCCCCGACTCCATCGAGAACAATGATGAATACTGGCCCCTGAGGTGTGACGACGTTCGTTTTCTTTAATGATTCGAGCATGGAATTTCCTTTGTTGGCATGTCGGAAATTTGCGATGCATTACCCGTGCGCAATTTTCCGAAATGATATGAATGTGAAGCGAAATTTCGTTTCGTTAGGACGGACTCTGAAAAAAATGCATTATCGCGAAGAAAGGATTTTCATCGCAGAATGCGGCGCACTAAATACGCCACGGGCTTTTGGTTCGCAAATGATTTATCGACTCATTTGCGAAAACGATGTCATTTGGTGTTATTTGCTTCGTAAAGTGATAAAGAAGTGCTTTGCGTGCAATGCCGCAGCGTTAAACGGGTCGGCTGAACACAACGAGAAACGAACAACGCGATACGGAAATTATCGCATTCAATTCGGCGTTGCAATGCAACGCCATATCATTGCACATTGAATTGGAGCTTTATGCTTAGAACAATCTTAACTTTTTTGTGCCTGATTGGGATTTTTTTTCCTTTGTCTGCATCTGCAGAAGAAAATTATGCTGGTGTGACGGTTGCGGAAGTTCAGAATTGGACATTGGGCCAGATGCAGACTTTTTCAGGAACAGTGCCATCGCGTGTGTGGGTTTTTGAAAAGAAAGGGGAAGAAGTGGCAGTTTCTGTGCTGTCGACGGGAGGGATTGAGAATGCCCTTCGGGATCAGAAGCTGACGTCACTTGTTAAAATATATACGGATGCACTGGTGACCGGGTGGGGCGGAAAATCCAATGGCAATGATACCGGGCTGAATGCTGCATTTTGTGGTGGGGAGGCCGGTTATCATTCGGAAGCGTCTTTTGGCGATCGCAAGTTTGACTATTACGGATGCATGCTGATGAGTCGGGATCGGACTCGTGTCGTATCTGTTGTGACCTGGGCCGATTCCGGGACATCGGAAGAGGTGATTGCGAGGCGGCTTTTGACTTATATTCAGGCGATTTCATTCGATGTCAATGAAGACTGAGGTTTTTCTTTGCTTGCGCTTTAGCGCGGGCGTCTTGACTGAGCTGTAACAAAATGTGTTGGAAAAATCCCATTGATATTTGAATGATTGTGCCATTTCGTGTATAAAGATGAATTTGACTGCGTTTTATTAAAACGCAAGATACTGCTAATTCTGGAAAGTAATGTCTTTCCTGTATTGACTTATGGCCAAATGGCCGTTTTGGAGGAATTTATGAAGAATCGTAAGGGATTGGTTTTTGCACTTTGTGCAATGATGGGTGCAATGACATTTGTTGGTTGTGCCGATGACAATGGTGGCAGTGATAGTGAAAGCAAGCTTGAGCTTTCCAAACTGAATGAGATGAAACCTGGTCAGGTTCAGACTCTGACTGCCAGTTATGAAGCCAATACGCTTCTTTCGGCAAGCAGTGACGACACAGACTGCGTCATCGTGAGCCCAAGTGTAAATACTGGCGCAGAGAACAAGGCTGAATTTGTCGTGAGTGCATTGGGCGCAAACTGCAGTGCCATTATTACTGTTAAGGCAAATGACGATGTGTCTGGTGTTGCGACAGTCAAAGTGAGTGCGTCAGAAAACCCCTATGTGACATTGAATCCAGGTTCTCTCGATCTCGAGGTCGGTGAAACTGATACTGTCAATGCTACATATCGGAATGCAGATGGTACTGCCATTGCACTGAAAGGTCTTACGCTGAGCAATAGCAAAGATAGCTGTGTCATGGTTTCGTCCAGCGTCGAAACCGATGCAAGCGGTGTGGCCAAGATTGATGTCGCCGCCGTTGGCAGCGATTGCACCTCCACGATTACGGTTCATCCAAGTGCCGGTGGCGCTGATGTGACCTTTACGGCCAGAGTTGCTGCCGGCGAAGTCGTGTCTGGAACGCCTAAACTCGAATTCCAGCAGAATTCCATGTCGATTTCGCCGGATAACAAGGATGGCGTAGATATTACTATTCGCTATACAGAAGACGGCAATGGTGTTGCTGGCAAAAAAGTGACCGTGGTTTCCAGTGATCAGAGCTGTGTGTATTACAAAGAAGGTCAGACTAAATCCGATAGCGATGGCAATGTCGGTGGTACACTGATTCCCAAAGGTTCGGAATGCACAGCCACGATCACTGCTTCTGCCGGTTCGGCTAAAGCCGAAATGACCGTTACCGTTACCAACAAGACCATTTTTACGCTTCGCGGCATTAACGTCAAAGCCGATAATAAACATGAGAAAATGGGCTATGTCGGCGTTGAATTCTCCAATGTTCCCTGTTCAGAGGTTGAGAATGATCTCGAATCCCATACAGATTTTACCTATTCAAAGGTGCAGCCTGCAGGGAACGATGGAACTGCCCCGCTCGTCCATAAATTTACGCCGGATGAATGCGAAGCTTCGGGTTGTTTCGAAGAAATCGATGCTTCTTCGGTAAAATCGTTCGTCGCCTTTGCTGCGGCATCTGCAAAAAATGATAAAGAAATCGTTGGCTATGGCTGCAAAGATGCCGACGTTTCAATGGATGGCTCTATCATCGACATCAATCTGAAACCAATGCCTGTCAATATTAAGGGCACCTACGACACCATTTCGAATTTCGATTTGACGAGTGCTTTCCCCGCTTCTTCGAGTGCACTTAAGTTTGTTGAAGAAATGGGCGCTGGCGATTGGATCAAGTTCCTCGCCGATCTGTTCGGAAAACCGGTCGATACCCTTTATGATTTCCTGTGGACAAATACTGTTTCCCGTTTGACGCAGATTCCGGGCATTTCTGATTTAGAAGTGTTAGGATTTAATGTAGGTGACTTAATTAATGGACTAGTGAATAGTGATACCACTAAAAAACTTGGTCTAGCCTATGTTAAACCGTTACTTCAGGATTATTTAGGGGCTGGGACTGTTGAGGAATGCAAGAAGAAATTCCCCGATGACGAGGAAAAGCAACAAGACTGCATGAAAGATACATGGTATGATATTTTGCTCCGTGTTTCTCCCGATGTCGAAGATCTCGTTCGCAATATGCAGCTCGCGGGCAAGATGGTGATAAGTTCAGTGAATGGCACGAACATTACTGAAGCAACCGATAGCTATACAGAACTCCAGTATCAGTGGAGTTATAAAGGCAAGAATTGTTTAAAACCATTGAATAATGCTTATGCAAAAGAGGGTAAATCCCGTTGTGTGATGTCTTTGAACAGCACAAAATACCAGGCCATCGAAGGCAGTTGGGGTGGATTCTATATCGAAGATGGACACACCTCTGCAGGCGATGCCGATTTGACGATCAATGCCCATTCGCTGACCTTCAAATGGGCGACCATCCTCTATTCTGCCGTGTTTAATACGATTCTGCCGACAGCCCTTAGTTATAATGCAATGGAAGATAAACCGCTGACTGCGTTCATGACAAAACTGTTGTTCGAACCGATCGTGACAAAATATCGTACGGATTATAATACCTGGAGTGTTTATAAAGATGGGGATAAAAAGACGCAACCTGATTTCTCAAGTACGTGCTCTGAAAAATTTGTTTGTGAAAAGGAAGTTGATGGTGAAGGTAATCCAAAGACGGATGCAGATGGTAATTATATTTGTGTGAAAGATACAAATGGTGATGATAAAGGCAAAACCTATCCATGTTTAGCTATTGCTTCACAAGCTGATTATGGTGGAGATGCTAACAACTATAAATGTGGTCAGTTTATCGAAGCACTTATTTATATGATAGCTGGTGATAATAATTTGAAAAAAGTTATTCCAACAGCTGCTGAATTAATTTGTGATAAAGGTCTCGGCGCACTTGATGATGAAGTTTGGAAGCAGCTTGGCAAAATCGAAGCCTCGACATCGAATGGTTTCATGCTGTCGTCGAACAGCTGCGCACTTTATGACGGCAATACGACCAATTACACGAAGATGGGTATGGAAGACGATATGCGTTGGAGTGCCAATGATGTCGTCGGCACAAGCAAGAAAGAAACCAATCGTTGCAGCTGGGATCTCGCCATCAGTGCTGATACCCATATGAAAGGTATCTTCCACGCAACACGTGAAGACTAATCTTCTTACACATTCCGCGCATGTGCGTGGAATGATGTAAAAGCAATAAAACCGCCCGAAGGCATTGCCTTTGGGCGGTTTTTTATTGCCCGAAATCTGTTCATGCAGTATTTGCGGGCTGTATTTTATGGGGGAACTGCATTGTGAACGGAGATGTTTATTCATGCTAAAGAGAATGACGCAGAAAGAAGTTTTTGCCC
>JAZRWV010000134.1:0-1936 GCA_045599925.1 Myxococcota bacterium | reverse complement strand
CCTGTATGGCGGCATGCGCAGGAACCCGATGTGGTGAAAACAGCGAGCTCTGTTGCGATGACAGTGCAGAAATCTGCATTTATAATAAGTGCCTGCCCAAAGGGAAAACCTGTGAAAACTCAAATGAATGCGGTTTTGATGAATTCTGCGAAGATTCGACCAAGACATGCGTTAAAAATGACGACAATCCCAATGTTTGTGAAGTCAAGCCGTTAAAGGGCGAGTTTCAACCCGTCCTGAAGTGGCATTGGCCCAAAAACCTTCCCAATGGAGCACCAACGGTTCATCCATTATTTGACCAGGTCATGTATATTCCCATTGTCATCAATCTAACTGATGATAATGGTGATGGAAAAATTGATGAAAACGACACACCAGATCTGTTTTTCTCCACATTTTCCAAAATCAGCAGTGCATGCACAGGCGTCACAAGTGGCTGTGGATATACAGGCATGCACGTTATCCGCGCTATCAGTGGTGATGATGGCCACGAAATTGCCACACATCCCGATATGAAGTTCTGGCGATTGGATGAACCAGGTGCGGCCAAAGTCAATGGCGATGAGTACCCAGAAATTGTCGTACGTTCGCGAGAAAGTGATGGCAAAAACTATGTTCTAATCCTCAATCTGGTACCGAAAGAAGATGCATCCGGATATGAATTCAAGGAAATCGCAAAGCTTGAGGGAAGCGGTCAGTTTCCACGTTTTGCGAACCTGGATGGCGGCAAATTTCCTCAAATTGTCATGAGTGATGGCATTATTGAATACATCGAAGATGAAAGCGGCAATGGCACTTATCAGTATCGATGCAAAGCCAGTTTTGGCAGTGGAAACGGAGGACATACCGTTGCAGATCTCGATGGCGATACTGTACCGGAAATTGTCGGAGCTGCAATTTATAACAATCACTGTGAAAAAATCAGTACAGACAGTATTCAATCTGGAACTGTACTTGCAGATATTGATCCCGATCAAGTTCATGAACCAGGCCGATTAGCAGTGGAACAGATTGTCAAAACATCAGGTGGATATGGAGCTGTATCTGATGTCACGCCACCTCCTGGAAAAATATATGTCTATAAGATTTTCCAAAATGACGAAGGAAAATTCTATCGCGAATTAGCATGGCAAAAAGATATGCCTATCAATTATGCCCATGCAGAAGAAGTTATGAAGCAGAAACGAGGCTATAAATACGCCGATGGCACATACTTTAGCTGCACACGAAAATATCATGAAACCTTCAATAGTGATGGAACTGCAGATGAAAAGAAGGAATGGAACAGACGCTATTTCTGTGCGACAGGTGGCGGCCCACTCGTCATTGCAGACTTTAACGGTGATAAAAGGCCTGATATTGGTTTAGCAACGGGTTGGTCATATGTCGTATTTGATGCAATTAATGGTGATATCATCTGGGCGGATTTCAATACACAAGACTATTCCAGTAAAGCAACTGGTTCAAGTCTGTTCGACTTCGAAGGAGACAATGTTGCCGAAGTCCTCTATGCCGATGAAATCAAACTTCACATCTATACAGGCCCCGGCTCAGGCGTCATTGACCCACAGTTCAATTATTGTTCAGCCGAACATCTGATAGACACAACCTATATTCCTCACTCCAGTGGCACCCTAATCGAGTATCCTATTGTCGTTGATGTCGATAATGACAACCACAGCGAAATTGTTTTCACGTCCAATGACTATTCATTTACAGGAGCAACAGGTGTCCGGGCTTACGGTGATCTGGACGGTCACTGGGTTCGTACAAGACGCATCTGGAATCAGTTTGATTATCACGTCACAAATATCAACGAAGACGGCACCGTTCCTAAATATGAAGAGCAGAACTGGAAAAACAAATATTTAAACAACTTCCGTCAGAATGTTCAGCCTGGCGGGTTGTTTAATGCGCCAAACTTCGTTGCAACCGG
>JAZRWV010000133.1:0-4939 GCA_045599925.1 Myxococcota bacterium | reverse complement strand
TAGCACGCTGCCATAGACGCGCCCCCAAAAAACGAGAAACGCATTTGATTGTAATTCCGTAAATGTAAAACCTGAGGAGGTGTCACATGGATGAACTGTCAAATTCTAAGCGACGCGTTGCGTGTTGCGGTGTAATTTGCTGGATTTACACCGCAAATTTGCGGTGTAAATGGAGGTTTTTCATTGCATAGGATTTGGGAGAAACGGATGGGATGGATTTGGGAAAACACAGACTGGCCGAATTTCCGATGTCAATGCTAAATGCAACGCTGGCTCTACGCCGTTGGTGCACGCGACTGATGGCTGAAAGAAGCTGGCACAAAAGAATAGATATATATTAATATAACATATGTATTTGGAACGCGGGCTATGTTCGAGGCGTTGTGCACAACGCCTCGAACATACGCCCTGCGTGCGGCGCTATTTCATACGCGCCGCAATAATATAGTTATTATGCGAGACGTGCGGTCCGCACGTCTCCACATTGCTACATTTCCTCGATCGCAACTTCACACGTCTTTTTGCAAAAGCCCACACCGACCACATAAACCGTTTTATAGCCTTCCTTGTGAATCGCTTCAGCATATTTGCAGTCCCGAAACTGGTTGAGTGCAATATTGGGAAGTGATGCAAGTTCATTTAATTTATCGCACCATTTAAATTCGAAGATGATTGCACGAGCATCACGCATGTCGCGCAAAACGATATCCATCTGGCCATTGCTGTCTTCGCGGTTCGATTTGATTTTATTTTGATATAAATTCGATAAAATGCCGAGCATCATGCCATGGTAAAACATTTCCTGAGTGTCATAATAACTCACCATGACATATAAAATATTATTAATAAATGTTTGAATATTTTTCGATTTCTTATCCCAATATGAAATGAATTTCGTTTTCAGAGCTTGTCGGCTCTCAAACATGTTCATTTCATTTGCTCATTGGGCTCTGCGGTTTTCGCCATTCACTGGATGGCGAAAATCCTCTGCCCCTCAGCTCTCATCAGATTATGCCTTAAAATTGAGTTTTGTTCAGACCTTTCCTAAGTAGTATGTTACGCTGCGAAATTCTATGGAATCCACGATTTTTAAGGTGCTATATGCATTTGGCTGTGCCAGATTATTTAGGCTTGCTGCCTATCCCCCGATAATAATCTGGCATTCAACCTAATCCAAGAGATTGTCTTTTGATTCGCTTTTATGAGACTGTTCAACGATTGTACAGAAGGTAGATCAATTAATAGTTTGGCGTGCAATCCGATGGATTGCCATTACTTGCATACGAGTACGTTGCCGGAATTTCCAACCAATACAGTTCGCCGTTCTGGTTGGGTTTGCACTCGCAGCAGACTTCGAGTGATCCGCCATCAGAAGGATAGTCATCTATGAGAACTTTGATTTGTCCCTTAACGCTGCAGTCTCTTCCGTTACTGGTGTTAGCCCCCACACCGTCTTTGCCTATCATACATTCGCCATCACAGCTCTCCTTGATGATTCTGGCATCGCCTTTAACTTTAATACCGCATGTATACTCATAACCATCATGAACAAACGGAACGAACGTGTCAGGGTTGCAAGCCTGACCGTATTTGAGGTCGGAACAGCCTTCGGCTCCGGTTTTACAATAGGGCTTTTCGTCCGGACATGCGCTGACAGACCAGTGACCGTCGACGCAGCTCATGAGGCTGAACGAGCTTTCGAGGCACTGGGCGTCGGTTGGACCGCACGAGCTTTCACATTTCCCCTCATGACAGATTTGGCCTTCTCCGCATTTGCTCCGGTCTGCGTCGGTGCACTCGACGCATTCTGACAGATCGAGCTGGCAGTTGTTACATTTGATTGTGCCGCTGACGAACTGGCTCATGTTAGCGCAGGTGATGTTGTTCATATCTGCGCCGTCGCATTGTTCCCAATCCTGGTTGATGACGCCATCGCCGCATTTGGCCGTCGTTTCATACGTTTTGCATTTGCCGTTGTCGCAGTACTGGTTTTCACTGCATTTGGAGAGATCGGACATCGTGCATTCGACGCAACCGCTCGTGTCGATGGTGCTGCAGTCTGAGGCGCAGCTTAATGTACCGCCGACAAAGCCCGGAAAATCGGTACATTCTTTATTGTCGAAATCGTTGCGATCACACGTTTCGGAGAGCTGGTTGATTTCGCCGTCGCCGCAGACCGGCGTTGTGCAAAGGGAGTTGACGCAAACCTGTCCGGGGCCGCACTTGGATGTGTTGGTTGGTGTGCATTCGTAGCACAAGGATGTGTCATATTGGCAGTTATGTGCGCATTGCAGTGTGCCGGCGACGTACTTTTCGAGATCTGAGCACTGTTTGCCGCCGAGGTCATTCGTGTCGCATCGTTCTCCGCTCTGGTTGATTTCACCGTCGCCACAGTAATATGTGCTGGTATTTTCGATGATCTCGGCGGTGCCCATCTTGTCGGTTGATTTTTCGGATGCCCAGTCGACATAGCAGTATACGGTCTGTGCGATTTCATTTTCGTCGTAGGGGTGCTGCTTGAGATCGAAGCTGTAGACGTAGCGGTATTTGCCCATATCTGCTGACGAAAACGTCGCCATGTATTCATTATTGTTTATATTGTTACCGCTGAAATTGAAGAACGGGTTAGCTTCGGCATTGAAGCGCGCCCACTGGCTGAAATCTTTGTTTGCCTGGTCGGCTTCGATATAGAGAAGTTTTGAGCCAACGACTTTGTTGCACCATTGGTGATCGGTTGTGCAGCCGTTGATGTAAATAAGTCCATAAATCGTGAAGGGCTCACCAGTCATGACTTTGAAGTCATGATTATGATTGGTTGGGGTGTTGGGAGCGAGGAAGGTGTCCATACCGCACGTGTAATCGACTCCCCAGTTAAAGACGGCCTGAACCTTTGGTGGTTTTGTGCAGACGTGATCGTCACCACACACTGTGTTGCCGTCAACATTGCCTGCACAGAAGGAGTTGTCGATGCATTCAAAACATTCGGAGGTATCCAGTGTGCATTCATTAGTGCATTTGAGTTTGCCGGCAGGCAGTGCGCCGACAGAAGCGCACGTTTTGTTGCCGAGGTCGTTTGCATCACATGCTTCATCGCCGTTCATGATCTTATCGCCGCATGAGATTTGGGCCTGGGCGTTGTAACAGACGTTGGCTGAGGTGTTGCATTTGGTTTTGTCATCGGTTCTGGCGGAGCAGTCATCGTCTTTGGTGCACTCGGGCTTTTCGCATTTCTGACTGGATGTGTTGCATTTTGTCATGCCGTCAGTTCTCGATGCGCAATCAACATCTTTTGTGCATTCAGGCGTCGTAGCAGTTTTTTCGCATTTCTGACTGGATGTGTTGCATTTTGTCATGCCGTCAGTTCTCGATGCGCAATCAGCATCTTTTGTGCATTTGTTTGTAGAGGCTGGCGTTTCGCAGGAGTTCGTATTGAGGTTGCATGATGTACGTCCATCGGTGTTTACGGCGCAATCGGAATCTCCCTGGCATTCGACGGAAGTGGATGATGTGTGGTTGTCATCGCAGGCATAAAGTCCTAAACAATTGAGACAGCAAAGCAAAAAGAGTGATTTTTTCATAAAAGTTCCTATTGAGTTTGGAATTGATTAGTTTGGATACTTGAGAAGCTCCCCATGTTGCTATCAGCTAGCTAAAAGGCGAGCGTGATTTGCGGATTATCGCGCCGTCGAAATGATGCAGATGCGAGAAGACAAGTAGACGTGAGGGATAGACTTCTAGCTCTTGATTGAATACAACAACATCGCTGACGAAGAGGTTTGTTTTTATCCATTTTACATGTCTTCATAGGGGGATAGTCCTCTGACACAAAACTATCTTTATCATAATGGGAAAAATACGGTTTTACAAGTTTTGCGATCCTGGCATTATATTTTGTTCATTTTCACTGCTGTCTTACGAAAAAACTAAAAATAGCTGGTTCGGATTTCTAAACATGTTTAATCAATTCGACAAAACCTTTTGGAGCAAGGAGAGCCAAATAATGGCACAACTTAATACAGTTTATCACGCGTTGATAGAATTAGTTTTGAGACATGATTTTGATGCATTGAGCAAAAACGAGGAGAAATCCAGGCGAGTATTCAAAATCAGTTTTTGGTCACAGACCATTGCGTTGATTACAGATTTTTGCTTGAGCGAGCGCTCGGATGAATAGTAATAAAATAAGGGGACACTAACTTCTCTTATTTTGGCAAATAAAGGAACCAAAACCATCCCCAAAGCTCATTCAAAACACGGAGCAAGGTGTACAATGTCATTTTGTGTTCATTTCTAAAAAATGCAATTGGCTCGTACTGGTAAAAGCCAATAGCTGGGGGCAAAAAGAGAAGCGTTGCCCATCGGCCAACTGTCTATAGCAATATAATATATATGAAATAAATGTAGTTATGGATTCAATGCTGTAATAGGTACGACATGAACTCCATCAGGTTGCGTATAAGCATCATTGGTTAAGCCATATATCATACATAATGCAATGGGGGGTTCGTTTTCCATGAACCCATTTGCGCGCCGTATGCCGCAGGCATAGGCGCGCCTCATGCGAGCCGTAGAGCCGCAAAATTTTGCGGCTCTAGGCGAGATTATGCATTCACCTTACGCTAAAGATGCCAAAGCGCACGAAAACGCAGCCTGTAATCCGTACATTGGCAATTGCGACTGCACAAAGTGGCCGGAAAGAAATTGTCTTCTCCCGCATGCATTGGCCATGGAACAGCTTAAAATTGGCATGCATTCGGATCAGATTGTCAATGACAACGGTCAAACGATGCTCATGAAGGGTTACAGCTTGTATGGTTGCGTTTGAGTTCGTGATTAGCTAACACGAACGAAGCCTTGAAACGACTAGTTACTGCAGGTGGCATGAAACATGACCACGAGGCTGAGATTGTCGTTCAAGGCTTCACCTTTTGCCCAAAGA
>JAZRWV010000132.1:0-3485 GCA_045599925.1 Myxococcota bacterium | reverse complement strand
CATGACAAATGTTCGCATTGAGTGATAAAGTACAAATACTGATTGGGGAATAGGGCAATGCTGAGGAGCAACCTGAGCACCATATCAGTGACGATGATAACCGCCAGAAAGCATCACTTGCTGCTGGCGGTCACTCTATCATTGTCTCCAAAGCGATAAACCTTGGGGTCTGGGGCAAAGCTCCAGAATGCTTGTTCAGCACAGTTTGCTAGCTTAAGTTCCTTTTATTGAATACAGCATAAATTTAGTAACTTTTTAGTCGATTATTCTTGCAAATAACCACAGCATCTCACCCGGGGCTCTGTCCCGGCTCCTTCCAAAGGGCTAAGCCCTTTGGAAGGAGCAATGAAATTGCAGCGATACCTGCGCGACAAACTAAAACTTATTCTCGTTGAGCGCGTGTAGGGGCCCCTCCACCATTCCGTTAAAAAGCCTAGGCTATACCTACATTTATGCTGAGTATTGGCTTTCCCTGGGGGAGTAGTAACATTTAAGAATTTGGCTGCTGAAACACAAATTAGGACATGTATGAACACTTTAGAGTTCGAAGTGCCGTACCTACAATCCGAAGGCGTATATCTCGTGAACTGCGAATTGTTCTATCTTTTATTTCGCATGCGCGCAATGCGAGCGTGCGTCTCTGCTGAATAAATATCGTTCGTTGCGCCAGCAGAGAATGTGGGTGTGTCTACAATTCCATTTTGTAATATTTCTTAAAAATACACTTAATTCCTGGTGAACCGTTGTATTTTACTGCGGATTCTGCATTTTCAGGTTTTGCACCAAGCTGAAGAAGCTGTTCAAAACATGATTCATCATCGTCATACACTGCATGTTCGAGAGGAGTGCAAATGCCACAATCTAAATCAATGTTAGCACCATATTCGACCAATAATTTAATCAGCTGGGGATTGTGATGATAAATAGCCAAATCAAGCATACACCATCGTTCAACAACTTCAGAGCGAGTGTCAGGATCGGCACCACACTCTAATGCCTGTCGCGCTGCATCGATATTATTGTCATTCACAGCTTTATATAGCTCATTGTTTATATTGATATTATTAAGGAATTGCTTATATTTATTAAATAGAACAAATTTATGACCTTCATCATCAGTTTCAACAACTTTTAGACCTTTAGTTTCCAAAAATCTTAGAAGCGGAAATTTATCGGCACTGGTGATATAAAATAGAATCGTCTTGCCTTCATGGTCTTTGGCATTGACATCGATTCCCATATTGACGAGGTCTTTGGTCGTTTTATTTGGTATTGAATAGAATAATGCCGAATTTCCTTTAATATCGACGGCATTAATATCGGCACCTGCTTTCTGCAGTTGTTTGAGAACTTTGCTTGATTTCGCATGAAAGATGGCAGTTTTGCCTTCGGAATCCATGGCATTGGGATTTGCCCCATACTTCAATAGAATTGGGATAATATTTTCAGCTTTAGGCTGTTTTGTGACATAAATCAACGCAGGAACGCCGTCTGCACTGCAAATGTCTGGACTTGCCCCATATTCCAAAAGCCTGGTCATCAACGGAATGTCGGACATGAATATAAACAGCAAGGGGATTCCGTTAATTCGGCTGTCCGGATTAAAATTGCCATTGCTATCCACCGAAATGCCTTTGTGTTTAGCGGCTTTTATGAGTTTCAGATGCAGCTCGGACTCACTTTTTTTGCGAAGTCCACGACGAATCAGAATTGTAGCCGATACGGCACCAGTGATGATGGGAACGAATGGAAGCATGATTGTCCTTGAGTTTGTGAATGACAGGTTTCGCACATCGCATGGCGTATTGGCCGAAGGCCAATAGCCATGCCCCCCAAAGTAACCGCGTTGCATGCAACGCGGCAAAAGGCCGTATGCGCCGCCGGCGCATAGGCCGCATCGCATGGCGTATTGGCCCGTCGGGCCGATAGCCATGCCCATAAAAATATCAACGACGCATTCGTTTTTGCCATTTATAAAGCCAATTCAAGGCCTGAATCGGTGTCGTCGCATCGAGTGGCATAGTCTGCAAATCGTGAAGGAGTTCCTGAATTCGAGGATCGTTCGAAAGCTGAGGCGGTTCTTCGTCGCCAAAGAGGGTTTTCTGTGCTTTGACTTTGACAACGGGCTCAGGCGTGCTGGTTTGCGGGGTAGAAACGAGTTCGCGATGGGCATTCTGTTCCAGTGTTTCGAGAATCTGTTCGGCTCTTTGAAGAACTTCGCCGGGAATGCCGGCAAGTCGCGCAACCTGAATGCCGTAGCTTCGATTGGCCGCACCGTCAATGAGTTTTCGCAAAAAGATGATGTTTTTCTGATACTCCTTAACGGCTATGGATGTGTTTTTAACGCCGGGCAGAACGTTCGCAAGTTCTGTCAGTTCATGATAATGCGTTGCAAAAAGAGCCCTTGCGCCGATTTGCGTGCGCAGGTATTCGGCAATAGCCCAGGCAAGTGAAAGACCGTCATAAGTCGAGGTACCGCGTCCAATTTCGTCCAAAATGACGAGGCTTTTTTCGGTCGCATTGTGCAGAATATTGGCGGTTTCCGTCATTTCGACCATAAACGTGGACTGTCCAAGGGCGAGGTTGTCACTTGCACCGACGCGTGAAAAGATGCGATCGACGATTCCAATATTGGCGTATTCAGCCGGAACGAACGATCCCATCTGTGCCATGAGAGTGATGATGGCAGCTTGTCGTATGACAGTTGATTTACCGGCCATGTTGGGACCTGTAATGATCATGAGGCGTCCGGCATCGTCGAGTTTGATGTCATTGGGAACAAAGCGCTCGCCTTTGGGAAGAAAACGTTCGACGACCGGGTGGCGTGCGTTTTTTAGCTCAAAAGCCCGCGATTCATCGATGAATGGGCGGGTATAATTCCGGTGATGTGCCGTATGTGCCAGGGAGCATAGCACGTCAATATGCGCAAGAATCCTCGCGTTTTTTACGAGCATTGAGATTTGAGCTGCCGCGAATTTGACGAGTTCGCGATAGAGTTCGTGTTCGTGTTCGGTTCTCTGAAATTCGGCATTGAGCAGTTTTTCTTCGTATTCCTGGAGTTCCACCGTCGTGAATCGTTCGCTTCCGGTCAGTGTCTGACGGCGAATATAATGTGTTGGAACGAGGGAAAGATTCGATTTCGTGATGTCGATAACGTAGTTAAAGTTATTGACGAATTTGATTTTAAGCGAGTTGATGCCGGTTTCTTTTCGTTGTTTGGCTTCGTAATCGAGCAGCCATTGCTGTCCGTTGTCTGTAAGCTCGCAGTATTCATCGAGTTTTTGGTCGTATCCGCGCTTGAAAAATCTGGTGTCATTCAGGTTGGATGGGGCGTCTTCGACGAGTGCTTTTTCAATGGTATTGGCGAGGTTTTCGAGATTCGAAAGCTGGGTGGAGGCGCGTTTGAGATAGGCAGATTCACATTCGGAACATTATTTGACGATTTCCGGCAGGATTTTTAATTTATTTTTGAGCTGAATGAATTC
>JAZRWV010000131.1:0-2978 GCA_045599925.1 Myxococcota bacterium | reverse complement strand
AAAAATGACAATTATTCAGACCTTTCCTAATCCACGTATCGATTCCAGCAATTTCTTCATTAATGAAGAAATTGCATACTGCGATTCGATTTCTTCAATAAACGCAAAGGAAAACATATCGTATTCAGGTATTTGGGAAACCAAATCGAGGTTTTCACGACAAACAGCACTATCGAGATAAACACGCATCTCAATATGCGTAAATGTGTGAGACACAACAGCCTTATCAAACTGCCAGTCTGTAATGCAATTATCTCCATTTCGCGTAGAAAACCCATTCAGATATTCCATCCATCTTTCAGTTCTGCACAGCCGCATCTGTAATTCAGCCGACTTCTGATGGGCTTCCCCTTTGCCTTTGGATATCGTTATCATTGGGAATTCCCATAGCCCGCCAAGCAACCCGTTGGAAGCTCTTCTGGCAAGGAGATATCGCCCATCAGGCACTTTAAGCTGAAGTGCTGCACGAAACTCATCGTATTTCTGAATGCGTTGTTTTTTATATGGCAATGTCTCGGCTAATCCATTTTTTGCCGCATAACACTGACTGACAAGGGGACAGACATCACACTGTGGAGTTTTTGAACAGCATCCGGCCCCAATATCCATAATAGCCTGATTGCTGTCGCTTGCATGCCCGCATGCGGCAATCAGCTCTGCTGCATGTTCAAGAAACCGTCGTGGCTCTTTGGTTGAAAGATCGCCTGAAATGCCAAAAAATCGACTTAATACCCGTTCCGCATTGCCATCAACTGCTGGAACATTGGCTTTAAATGCAAATGATGCAATGGCTCCAGCCGTATAGGCTCCAATGCCTGGTATTTTTTCAAGTGCTTTCAAATCTGATGGAAATTCACCACCATATTGATTGACGATGACATTGGCTCCTTCGTGAAGATAACGAGCTCGACGATAATAACCAAGCCCGGCCCAATATCTAAGTACTTCTTCGATATCAGCAGAAGCCAGAGAATAAACATCGGGAAAACGCTTCATCCAGCGTTCGTAATACGGAATAACAGTCACAACCTGAGTCTGCTGAAGCATTATTTCCGACACCCATACCTCATAAGCTGTCGGTGCATTTCTCCATGGAAGTTTTCTTCCTTCATGCTGAAACCACTTGCAGATTGTTGCTTCAAACCAACTGGCAAGCGTATTTAATGTTTTCAGCTTTTCGTCTGACACAGAATTGGCTGCTCTCATAATAAAAAGGCATATCCTGCTCGATATGCCCTTGTCGAAATCAGTTAACGGGACGATAGCTTAAATTCTTAAGTGTCGTTTCCGATTCAATGGTTTCAGGCCACTCATAACTATCGAGGTTCCTATAAATTGCTTCCGGCACTTTGGTTCGAAGAATCAGATTGCGATCGCCCTTTTCTCCTTCCCAATCCGCAATCGGATCTGATGACATCCCAAAGAAATCCCGGGCTGCTGCATAATTATATGCCAAATCTCCAAACGTTCCCTTCGGAACATTCATATCGAGATTGGTTATATAAATGGAAATTATTCCATTTCCTTCATGTACAATTTCAAAAATTCTCGTCTGTGATGGAAAATCCACAACAGAAGCCAACATCACTTCCCAGTATCCCCGTTCACCTTGAACATAAACATTGGAATCATTGTAATGACCATGACCTGTTATATGAAGAATAACTCCAGGATAGGATGCAAGCAGCTTTTGGAATTTGCTTTGGGTCACAGTTCCGGAAAGTTTATCTGTGCCATGATGCGATTGAACAATGACAAGTTCATTTTTCGATTTGGCATCATTGATCTGCTCTTCCAGCCAGTTGAACTGTTCAGATGTCATATTGGCTTCAGAAAATTCACCACTGTTCGTATCAAGCGTGATGAGTCGAAGTGGTTTTCCAGCCATGGGATAAGTGGAATAATATCCCCAGCCTTTCGCAATAATATCAGGATCCAAACCATGCCCCGCCGGCAGACCGGCGGAATGATAAAAGCTTTCAAGTGCTTCAACTTTAGAAAGAAGACGGCGTTTGGGATCTGCTGGTGTTTTTCCACTCGTTACAACCGTAGCATCTGGTGAAGAACCATCCTGAAATCCGTTCCGATAGCCATCTCTGAACATATGACTGGCAACCAGATAAATGTAATCAAAGAGATCGACAACCTCATCGCCTGTACAGGCATTCTGTACTTTTTCGTCGTACACAGAAAATCCCATATAAAGCAAATCATGGTTTCCAATAGCAATATACCATGGAATATTGCCTATCCCTTTGGAATAGTATGGATCGTTAAAGTCATTACCAGGTCCTGGAATTGGGTCATCATCAATACCCGTATCCGGATCGAGCACCCCTCCTTCCATCATGCGATGGAACCACCCATTTTCATTTTCCTGCGCATTATCAGCGATATCACCGGTAACCAATGCAAAGTCAAATGGCCTTGAACTCAAATCAGATATGCGTTTTGCTGTCTGAACATGCAAATCAAACATATGCGTAGAAAAAATCCCCTGCGGCCGATATGCACTTGAAATCACATAAGGCGCAAACGTTACCCCTTCCATTCGACAGGGACTTTCTTCATCAATGATTTGAGGATCCGATACCTGCCAGAAATATGCAAGACTTTGCCCTTTGTGGCTGATGTCAGGATCTGTGGATTTAAGCAGATTTTCTCTCAGAATCCAGGGTTCTCCTTCGACATCCTCAATTCCCAAGCCATATCTCTCAAATTGATCTTTTTGAAATGCTTGAAGAACATGGGTTGAAATGAGTGCTTTAACATGTTCAACCGAATATTCCTGTGTTCCGATGTGAGGTCGATGCGCAATTTGAAGCGTTGTATAGGGTTTATAAGTCAGTGGCAAAACAGGAACGCCATTGACATCACTTATGATGGGAGAATCATCATCAGGTTCTGGCTCGGTTGGTGTTCCGGGATCGGGTTCCGTGGGCGTACCGAAGTCGGATCGTAGCCATGTCGTTCTGTGA
>JAZRWV010000130.1:0-4176 GCA_045599925.1 Myxococcota bacterium | reverse complement strand
CAATGTGAAGCTTGCGGCATCGTCACTGGATGGGATTTTTCTCATGCCCGGAGCTGAATTCTCGTACAACGACTGGGTTGGCGAGCGCAGCGAAGCGCGGGGGTTTAAGGAAGCTCCGGTGATAGAGCAGGGGCAGACGGTGGAAGGGTTAGGGGGCGGAGCCTGCCAGGTCTCGTCGACGGTTCATGCAGCGTCTCTGTTGGCCGGTCTTGGCATTCTGGAGCGTTCGAATCACTCGCTTCCATCGAGTTATATTCCCGTGGGAATGGATGCTGTTGTGAGCTATCCGATACTCGATTTGCGCGTCAAAAATACACTCGACAGGCCTGTCGTGTTTCGCGTTTATACCGAGGAAAATACGCTGATTGCGAAGGTTTTTTCAGATGCACCGCGCAAGGCAAAAGTGATGTTTCGGCGCGAGGTTTCGGAGGAAATCCCGTTTAAGGAGACGATAACGGTGGATCCGACGCTTGAACCCGGTACGATCAAGATAAAGAAGCGCGGGAAAGTCGGGTATAAGGTTCAACGCGGCCGCATATTTATTGAGGATGGCAAGGAGCGTTACGAAAAGCTTCTGATGGATACGTACATGTCGCAGCCGCAGCAGACGGTGATTGCGTGGGATGTCGTTTATCCGCCTCCGGAAGAGGAAGAAGAGTAGTTTTTCTGGTTGAATTGTTTTTTTTAAAAAACGCGCTATGGCTTTGCCATACGCGCTGTTTTCGCCCGGCTATGTGCTCGCCAAACCGTTGAAGTTAACGATTTGGCTGTGCGCATACACCGGGCGTTTGTTTTATGATAATGATATAGGCAAAATAAGAACACCATTATGAATGGGTTTGAGTTATAACGGGGCGTCGATTAAGGAGGCTTCGTGTAAGCGGTTGGTTTTGCTTATTGAAAGCCAAATAACAGAGGAAAAAGTGATGATCAATATGCCGTCCCGAAAGGATGTTCTGATTGCGCCAAGTCTTTTATCTGCAGATTTTGCGTATCTTGGTGACGAAGTCAAAAGGCTGGAGGCTGCGAAGGCAGACTGGCTTCATTTTGATGTGATGGACGGCCGGTTTGTTCCCAATCTTTCGGTTGGAATTCCGGTTTTGAAGAGCCTTCGCAAAGTGACGGAGCTTCCGATTGATGTGCATTTGATGATTGTTGAGCCGGACAGTTTGCTTGATTCATTTGCCAAAGCCGGTGCGGATACACTGACTGTGCAGGCGGAAGCCTGCACGCATCTTCACAGAACACTCCAGAACATTCATCATCTCGGATGTCGTGCAGGGGTGAGTCTGAATCCGCATACGCCAATAGACTGTCTTGAATATGTGGAAGAGCTGATCGATTTTGTGCTTGTCATGACGGTCAATCCTGGGTTTGGAGGTCAGTCGTATATCGATGTCTGTACGAAAAAGATAGCGCAGATTCGTGAAAAGTATCCGTCGATGAATATCGAAGTGGATGGTGGCATCAAAGCGGATACAATTGGTCGTGCAGCCTCTGCGGGAGCAAATATTTTTGTGTCAGGATCCGGTGTATTTTCGCAGGCAGATTATGGGAAAGCGATTTCAGAGCTAAGAGAAATTGCAGAGAATTCTTGACGAAAAAGTGCAGGCTGTATAGTAAAAGATGCTTTTCTCTTTTTTTGAAGAGGGAAGGAAAGTCTTCTTTGCAAACAAGTGTTATTAACAGGGCTGAGTTGTGGCACTCGATAAAGAAAAAACGCTGGCATCAGCGCAGAAATACATTGATAAAGATCAATACGATAAAGCAATTAAAGAGCTTTTAAAGATCATTGATGTGGAGCCGGATGACGAGCGGACGCTTCTCCGGCTGGCGACATGTTATGAGCAGGCGAACAAGGCTGAAGATGCGGGCGGGATCTATATGAAGATTGCGCAGCTGTATCGTTCAAAAGGGGCTTATCAGAAAGCGCTTGCAATACTGAAGCAGGCGCAGAAGTGTCTTCCAGAAGACGATGATATTGCAATGGGAATGGCTGAATTGAACAGTGCTCTTGGCCTTCCGCATGAAGCAATTGCGCAGCTTGAAAAATGTCTGAGTCGTTGTGATCGCACAGCAAATAGTCGGGCCTACATAAAGATTCTTCAGACGATGGTTCGTGTTGACAGTGAAAATGTTCAGACGCGAACGAATTATGCAGAGGCACTGCATAGTGATGGCGATATAGAAGGGGCCAAACGTCAATATATGCTGGCACTTGCTCAGTTATCGAGCAAAGAGCGCTTTGTTGATTATATTCAGATTTCTCGTGACTATCTAAAACTGGAACCGAAAGACGTCGATGTACTTCGAGAGTTGTCTCAGATTTACATTCGAATGGAACGCTATAGCGAAGTTCTGGGTATATTATCGGACTTGTCGTCGAATGAGAGGACGCCAGAGATTCGTGAACAGTTTATTACGTGTTATACAAAACTTCGGCGTAATGTTGAGGCTGTTCGTGAACTCAAAGTGCTGGCCAAGCAGCTGGAAGAGCGTGGGGATCGGCCGGATCTCGTTGAAGATGCATGGCTCAGAGCTCAGAAACTGGCGCCAAATGATCCGGATGTGATGGAAGTACTTGGCGGTGTACCGCCGATGCTTTCTGAAAGTGCATTGAATATCGTTACACCAGCTATGGATGCTGCGCGCGACAATCCGGTTGTGTGTGAAATCAGCCAGGCTGAGCGCGAGCTTGCGGTAAAGTTTTCCAAGGCTCTGGAGTCCTATCGTCAGGGACGTCTGGATGAAGCGCGGTATCTGTGTCAGCAGATTATCAGCTGCAATGAGGAGCATGTCTCCGCGCTTCAGTTGTTGTCACAGATATTTGAGTCGCTTGGGGACAATGCATCAGAAGCGCAGATAGAGCGCAAACTTGCTAAGGCAACATTTGACAATGATCCGGATGAAGGTGTGCGTCATATCTTAAAAGCAGAAAAATGCACACCGCGAGCGTGGGAAAACTTCAATTTAATGCTTGTTTTTGGGTTGGAGCCATCTGAATATGGGATGAGTGCGCCGGAAATGTCGCACGGGTCCTCGCATTCGAACCCGCAGATTCCAGCAAGACAGATGGCTGCCGCGTCGCCTGTGCCGGCAGTCAAACCAATACCGACACCGCCGCCACGTCCCAATGTGCCCCCCCCCATTCCGCCAAGAGGTATTCCTGCTCCAGGAAAATCGATTGCACCACCGCCGATTCGTCCCGTTGCATCAGGCGCAGTTTCCAATGGCCAGTCTTTAAGTTCGGATGCAGCACCTGTGGCTCAGGAAAAAGTGGTTCAAAACATTAAGCGTCCGGCAACGATTGATTCTGCTGTGAAATCGCAAACTGCAGGTGGTTCTCCTTATCAGGTTTCATCCGTCAAGGTTGCCGAGGGCGGCAGTATCGCTAATGACGTCATTGCATTAAGTAATGCTGTTACGGATGAACTTGACGATATGTTTTTGTCAATGTGCAAGTCGCCGAGCCAGTCTGCGAAACCGCCTGTTAAAGCTGCAGAACCGGTGGAGTCCGTTTCAACTGTGGTACAGACTCCTGCTGCATCGCCAGAGATGTTCAAAGAGTTGAGTACGCATACAGTGACAACACATTCTGTGATGACGGGTGTGAAGAGTATTTCCGGCGTGCGCAACTCTGTTCCTGGAATGCCGGCAGTGGCGAGTATTTCTGGTGTTCGCAGTGCAGTTCCGGGAATGAATGGAGGTGCGGGGATTTCAGGAACACGCAATGTATCATCGGGTGTGGGTGATGCTCTTGGGGGAGCGGCTGTTTCGGGAGCTCGTGTTGGTGTGAGTGGTGTTCATGGCGGAATGGCGTCGTCAATTCGAGGCGCAGTGCCATCTTCAGACAGTTTGAATTCTGTTGGAGCAAGAGCTGTCGCACCAAGAAATGCATTTTCGGTATCGGCCGATGCGCCTAAAACACCTGCTTCAATGACGCCTGTTGTTCAGAAAGCGGTTCCTCAGCCTGGACTTTCGAGAACGGCAGCATCCATTCAGCCTCGTCAAGGCGGAGCTTCTGCAAGTGGTATTCGAGGTGCAGTCATGCATACAGTGATGAATGAGCCTGCACCTGTTGTTGCAAAACCTGTTGGGATTCCTGATTCTGAACGACAGCGTGTTCAGGAGGCTCTTCAGGAAATTGAGTTTTATGTTTCATTGAATCTGGTTGAT
>JAZRWV010000129.1:0-4602 GCA_045599925.1 Myxococcota bacterium | reverse complement strand
CGAGCTTTATGATTCCGGTGTCGAAGCTGTAACGCCAAATGATATCATCGAATATTGTAAGAATTTGGAAGCTCTGGCACTTGCTCATACTGAACTTCCAATTGTGGATACGACGATTGAATATCAGACGAGCATGGATTCGTCATATATGGCAACAACCAATGGATTTTCCGGTCACCGTCGCACTTCCATTTTTGAAGGGGCTGTGAGCATGGTCCTCGCCGATGGCGATAAAAAACCATCGGATTATGGCTATTCTGTTGCAAGACATCGGGCTGATTTACGCACGCCTCAGGAAATTGTCGATGAATGCGTGCATTTTTGTGCGATGAAACTTGGTCAGAAAAAATTGAGTTCTGCCAATCGTACACTTGTTTTGGATCGTCGTGTCGCATCTCAGATGATTTCAAAATACCTTTCCCCCTTGAATGGCATGTCTCTTGTCATGAAAAATTCTTATTTTCAGGACAAGCTGGATCAGAAACTTGCTTCCGATTTGCTCGATCTTGTCGACGATCCACTCAGAAAACGAGGGCTTGGTGCGCGAGTGTTTGATGCTGAAGGCATGTCTCTTCAGGCTATGCCGATTTTTGATAAAGGAACTCTTAAACAGTTCTATATCGATACTTATGCCGGCAACAAACTCGGCATGAAGCCGACAACCGGCGGCATTTCATCCCTTGTGCTGACGCCGGGAAAGCGTTCACTCGACGAAATCATTTCCGATGTCAAAGATGGTATTTATGTGACGGGACTTCTCGGCGGAAATCAGGATAATGTTCGTGGCGATTTCTCTCATGGTATTGTCGGTGTCGCAATTGAAGATGGAAAATTGACAGCGCCTGTTTCCGAAATGAATATTACCGGAAATCATACAGAGCTCTGGCAGAAACTTGTCGAAGTCGGCAATGATCCTCGGCCGGATGCATCTCATAGCATTCCATGCATTCGCATTGATGATGTTGCAACCAGCGGGGCCTGATACACGACTTTTTTCGATAAAAGAATGGCGCAGATTTCTGCGCCATTCTTTTATATTTTGGGTCGTATCTATGAAATGGGGTTTTTCCTTGAGGAAGGTCTGAATAAAACTTAATTTTAAGGCAGAATCTGATGAGAGCCGGGGGGCCGAGGATTTTCGCCATCTTGCGAATGGCGAAAACCGCAGAGCCCAGTGAGCAAATGAAATCCGCAAGTTGAAGAGCCGACAGGCTAGAGAAACGAAGCGGATTTCATATTGTGAACTGAGGAAAAAGTGCAAAGCCCCAGAAAAATAAAGCTATTAATTTTTATTCAGAGGTTCCTTGAAGCTGGAGCTGAGATAGAATGAACTTAAAGATCATTGCAAGAATGCACAGTGAATTTCCGACAAAATATGGAATTCCGCGCCAGAGTGGACTCGTTGAACATTTGGAATCCACGATTGTTTTTGAACCCGAATATCGCGTCGATGAGGCACTCAGAGGAATAGATGGCTATTCGCATTTGTGGCTGATATGGGGATTTTCCGAGAATGAACGCGATTCCTGGTCTCCAACAGTCCGTCCTCCAAGACTTGGTGGTAATGTTCGCATGGGCGTATTTGCTACGCGATCGACATATCGTCCAAATCCCCTTGCATTGTCTTCTGTGCGGCTTGAACGACTCGAAAAAACATCTCATCAGGGAACTGTTATCCATGTTTCCGGTGCTGATCTCATGCATGGAACTCCAATCTACGACATAAAGCCTTATCTTTCTTTTACGGATTCCCATCCGGAGGCTCAGAATGGGTTTGCTCAAAATGTGAAGGATTATGCGCTGAATGTGCATTTCTCAGATGAATTCTCAAAATTGTTCGATGAAAATCAATGCAAGGCCCTGATCGAGGTGCTTCGTCAGGATCCACGTCCGGCATATCAGAATGATCCAGACAGGATTTACGGTTTTCCCTTTGCCGGACATGAAGTTAAATTTCAGGTCAAAAATAGTGACTTATATGTCCTTAAAATTGACTAATTCCTGTTTATTACTGATTAAATCTTGTATAATTAATAAGGTTTGTGTGGTTTGGTTATAAGGAATCAAATAATGAAAAAGTATTTTGTAGGCTGTCTTTGGGTTGCATTGCTCATGTCTGCTTGTGGTAATGAGGATCGAAGTGTGATGATCTATGCTGATCCGGATCAGGTCAGACCTGGCGGTACCGATAATTGTACGGATGATTGTCAAATCGATGATATCATCTGCGATGAAGAAGGAACACATTTTTGTGGGCATTTTGACAGCGATCCTTGTCTGGACTTGTCTCAGGGCATCAAATGTGATTGCGGTTGTGATGGCTCTGAATGCAAAAAGGACTGTCCCATCGTCGAGGAAAAATGCTCTGATAATTGTACTGTTTCCGGGGATACCAAGTGCTCCGGCATTCAATTGCAGAAGTGTGAAATGACTGAAGATGGATGTCTTCAGTGGACTGAACCTGAATCCTGTGGCGAGGGAAAACACTGTGATCTCGGAGAATGCAAAGACGGTATTGTCGAGGTTACATGTGATAACGCCTGCACTGAGGGAAAGGTTGAATGCACTGATATCGGCAGACGCAAATGCAAGCTCGGAAATGATGGTTGCACGGAATGGACGGATGAAGACCCATGTAACTCAGGTGAAATCTGTAACAATGGCGAATGCTCTGTGCCTAAGGAAGATGCCTGTGAACTCGGCAAAAAGGAATGCAATGGAAATGGCGTGCGAGAGTGTATTACCGGTTCGGATGGGTACACTGTCTGGGGCAATGTTACGAACTGTCAGCAGGGACAGATTTGTAAGAATAACGCCTGTGAAAAACAAATAACGGACGAGTGCGAACTCAATAAAAAAGAGTGCGTGAATAATGGATTCCGTGAATGTAAAACCGCCTCTTCTGGGTATACGGAATGGTCTGCTGTGACTCCGTGCGGTGATAAACAGAAATGTGAGCGCGGAGCTTGTGTCGATAAATGTAAAGATGCATGTTCATCCGGCGCTAAAAAATGCGCATCCGATGGCTCCGGCTACTACAAATGCACAACTGGTTCAGATGGTTGTCTCGCATGGAGTACTTCCCTCAATAAATGCGATTATGGTTGCGATTCCGGAAATTGTAAACCGAATCCCAATGACTGGATTCCGGCTTGTTCTTCCAATTGTCCTGTCGTTATCGATAAGTTCCCGTATGTCGTAACACACGACAATTCGGGCGATAAAAACGTGATTTCAACCTATAATTCATCCGCTTGCGGAACTCAGGATGAAAGCGGCCCCGAAAAATCCTATATATTCAGAGTTAAGGAACCGGGATATCTCATCGCTGGTGTCACGGATAAAGGCAGCAAAGATGTTGATATCCACCTCCTTAGCTCGTTAAAGGCCAGTGATTGCCTTGCTCGCGATGACCGATTCGTCATGAAACATATCAATGCCGGCATTTATTATTTAACGGTTGATTCCTATAATGGGGCTGCCAGTGCCGGAAAATATCAACTCGCCGTTCAATTCCTCGCTGATTCTGGAAAATGTGGCCTTAAACCAACTTCCGTCGCTCGCGTGGGCAATCGGTCGACTGTGAATTTGCCTGCTATTGGTAATGTCGTTCTCGAAGCACATCTCGTCACTGTTCATGATCGTACTGTTAAAGGAAAGAACTGGTGGCCTAGTTCATTTACAGATTATATTTCTGAGCATCGGGCTTATACAAAATCCCTTTACCCGGATTCGGTGAGTACGCAGACTGAACCTTGGTGTCCAAGTGGTGAGGGGGATTGTCAGTACGGACAGGGAAGCGTCGTTAATGCCGTTCCGGATGATGCCGAAGCCTGGTATGTTTGCATGTATTGGACTGGTTCATCTCGTCCAAAAGCGGGTACACGATTCCTCGTTCTCAGTCCGTTCAATGGTAAAGCCGTTGTCGCAGCTGCAGGATACGAGACTGGCCCCGGTGACGGCGATAAAATTGGTGGCGCAGTCGATGAAATTCACCACTATCTCGGTACTGCAAATGATTCTCCAAGAAGAATTATGTTCAGCCAGATGATCGATGCCAATCAATCACTGCCTTTTGGTCCCATTACTTGTACTTATTGATATTTGTCCCCCCATTTGTGCCAGGCTTTGCCTGGCACTGCATGGATGGACTCGCCTTTTTTCACGCCTTTGGCGCGAAAATACGGCTCGCTTAAATGCCGCTATCGCTTCGCGATACGCGGCATTTTTCTTTTCGTTTGCTTAAATTGATACATAAAAAAACTGGATTTTATACATTAATTATATATAACATACACGTGTGTTGTTGGGTGTTTTGGTGACACATGTGGTTGCGCTTCGCGAGTGTGAAGTCAGCCTTTTAACTTCCGGGATGTATTATCCCGTTTTTTTTGAGTTTATGATGAAAAAAATACTTCCGTTCTCTCTCTCAATTCTTCTCTGTGCCGGTGCTTTGGTTTCTTGTGGTGATGATGACAGCGATTCTGATACACCCGAATGTTCAACCGATAATCCCTGTACGGATGCCAATAAAGAATGCAATTCCGAAGGCGTATGCGTTGACAAACAGGCCAAACCCGAATGTTCAACCGATAATCCCTG
>JAZRWV010000128.1:0-1850 GCA_045599925.1 Myxococcota bacterium | reverse complement strand
TCCTATTCTACCTATCACATCGGGGCGTTCTCTCCCGCAAAACAGTGCCATTAATCCACCAAGTGACGACCCAATAAAGGCTGTATTTTTCGGACCAGTCAGCGTCCTGTAATGACTGTTCATCCAGGGAATGAAAAATTCCGTCAGATTGTTCAGAAATTTTCTTCCCTTCGGATCAAACACAGATGCTGCCGGATAGGGCCAGGGGGTGTATTCGCCGAATCGATCTATCTCATGATCAATGGCACATACGATCCATTCGCGTTCAAGTTCCCCGCTTTTCCACATCTTATCAAGTGTTTCATTCACACACCAGGTTTCAAAACGTGCACTTCGGGGATGTGCAAAAACATTCTGGCCATCAGTCATATAAATGACAGGGTAGTGTTTATCCGGATTCTTGGCATAACTGTCTGGTGTGTAAATGCGAATAGTGCGCTTGAACTTGTCAAGTGGTGAATAAAAGTCATCAACGATGTCTATTTTTCCCATTGTTTGTCTTCGATGAAATGAATGTAGTTCTGCTGTTTGCAAGGTGAGATTGTTTCCTTGAAAAGTCACGCCTTTAAGGATAATCTATCAAAGAGAGTTTGTCTCATATTTTGAGATTATTTTTGTTTTATCCGAAAACCCAAGGCTTTAGGAGGTCTTAATGAATAAACGTTGTGCATTGATGTGCGCTTGTGCTCTTGCTGCTCTTGCTATGACTGGCTGCAATGACTCTATCAAATGGTCTGATGATCCAATTTGCGGCAATGGCGTTATTGAAAAAAACGAGATTTGCGATGTTGTCGTTCCGAATGGTGTGAATTGTAATTACTATAGCTCAACCATTAAATGGGCCTCCGGTAAACCCGGTTGTTCTGACGAATGTAAACTTACTCAGGGAACTTGTGTCGCTTCTGATGTTCAGAATACTTGTGGCAATGGCATTCTTGATGCCGGCGAACCCTGTGACGGCGCACTCTTTGCCGATTCCTCTGTTTCCTGCGCTTCTTTGCTTGGCACTGGGGCAACTGGAACTGTCACGTGTGTGAATTGCGCTGTTTCCACTTCAACTTGTGTTCCATCAAGCACTTGTGGCAATGGGATCGTTGATGCAGGGGAAATTTGTGATGGTTCCAATTTCGGTGGTATGACCTGTGCTAACTTTGCGGGCGAGAATGCAACGGGAAATCTTTCATGCGAAAAATGTGTTCTCGATTCAACAGGTTGTATGCCGGCAGCTGTGGAACCTGCTTGTGGCGATGGTGTCGTTAGCGGTTCTGAGCAATGTGACGGCACAAACTTGAACGGCAAAACATGTGCTGATTTCGCAGGTCCTGGAGCCACAGGCTCCCTCGCATGCAATGCTTGCATCATTGATTCGACAGCATGCGTTCCTGCACAATCATCTTGTGGCGATAACGTTAAAAACGGCACTGAAGAGTGTGATGGTACCGATTTCGGCGGTAAATCCTGTGCCGATTATAAAGGTCCTGGAGCTACGGGAGCCCTCGCCTGCAATGGCTGCCAGATTGATTCTTCTGCCTGCGCAGATGCCGTCGTGACCGATAACTGCGGCAACGGAACAATTGATGCCGCTGACGGCGAAGAATGCGATGGTACAAACCTTGGAACAGCTACCTGTGCCTCCGTCCTCAATGACACTCATGCAACAGGCTCCCTCTCTTGTGTCAAATGCAGACTCGACAAATCTGGTTGCACCATTCCTCCTTATTGCGGTGACGGCGTCATTAACGGAAATGATCAGTGCGAAGGAACCAATCTTAACAATAAAACCTGCGCAGATTACGAAGGTACTGGCGCAACGGGCACTCTCCAGTGCAACACTGACTGCACAATCAATG
>JAZRWV010000127.1:0-3581 GCA_045599925.1 Myxococcota bacterium | reverse complement strand
TGCTGTTGTCGAAATCGCGACGGCTGCACTCGAGTGGCTGAAATCGGCTCTGAGTGAAATCTGGGAAGCCTTCAAAGCGGCTATGAATAGCATTATTGAAGGCATTAAGGCTGCGCTTTCTGTGTTTGCCGACATCTTTATGTCAATCCTCAAGAAAGCGATGGAACTTGCGGGCGTCGATCCCGGCGTATTTGCCCCGGCCCTGGCAGCAGCAAAAGAAATCATCCATAATCCCGGTGTATTCTTCAGCACCGTGGGCAAAGGCTTTGTTCAGGGCTTCAAGCAGTTTGGCGCAAACATTAAAGAAAACGTCAAAGCCGTATTCTCGAATCTGTTCAACATGTGGTTAGGCACCGCAGGTCTGAGCCTGCCAGGTTCATTCAGCATCCAGAGCCTTATCCAGTTCGGACTTGAGGTTGTCGGCGTCGATGTCAATGGCATTCTGTCGAAGATCGGCATTGCAGACATCAACGACATTCACAGCCTGAAAGACATCACAGATGCGGCACAAAATGCGTTCTGGTCATCGCCGACCGGTCAGTTCATTAAAGATGTCCAGCAAAACGGCATCAGTGCAATCGTCAAGTACGTTTCCAGCTATCTGAAAGACCTCGCCAAATCGATCATGGATTATGCGATTAAGACGATTGTTCAGAAAGCGGCAACCGCAGCCATTGGCAAACTCGCGATGCTTGCGACACCTGTCAGCGGCATCATGGCTGCGCTCAAAGCGGTCTGGGATCTCATTCAGTTTGTTCGCAGCAATATGTCGGCAATTGGCGGACTGGTTTCAGCCGTTACATCATGCCTCGGAGCCGCTGCATACGGCGATTGTTCCGGTGTTGCCAATGGCGTCGAAGCCGCATTATGCCGCCTGATTCCGCTTGCTATCGATTTGCTGCTTCGTCTGGCCGGCATCAATGTTGGTGGAGCCATCAAAGGCGTGGTGGATAAAATCCGCGAAGCCGTTGGCGGAGCCGTTGAAAAACTCGTCAACAAATTCAAAGGAACCGGCGTTGGCAAAGCTATTCAGTCTGGCAAAGACAAAGTCGACCAAACCAAAGCCAAAGTTGAAGGCGTCAAAAATGCAGCCAAAGCCAGATTCGAAGGCGCCGTCGATAGCGGCATCAGTAAGATTGACAGCGTAGTCGATCCGAAGCTCCAGGCTGGTATGAATGCGTTTAATAACACTGGTGTCGGTCAGGCTCTGGGCAATGCAAACAGCAAAGCTCAGGGATTTGCCGATAAAACCAACGCATTTACGCAGAATGCAACCAATGCCACCGCTCCGGCTATGGGCAAAATCGGAACCGCAACAAGCGTTCTCAACGACATTGCAAGCGGCAACAAATATGGCGATGCCTACGGTCTGGACAGCGAAAAGATAGCTAACAAAATTATGGGTCCAAAAGACCAAAATAAAGATGAAAACTCCAACGTAGAAAATGCTGATTCCCAAAAAGACGAAGCAACTGAGGCCAAAAACGATGCGAATGAACAAGCATCAAAAGACGCTGAAAACACCAAGTCTGAAACAGAAAACAAACAAGATCAGCAGGAATTGAAATCTGAAGAGCCTAAGACTGAAGAGTCTAAGACTGAAGAGCCTAAGACTGAAGAGCCTAAGACTGAAGAAGAGCCCAGAGCTGACAAAAAAGGAAGCTCAAAGAAAAACCAAGATACTCCGCTCGAAAAGGCAAAAGCTGCTAAGGCTGAACAAGAAGAAGAACTGGCCAAACATAAAAAAGCCCTTGAAGAGCATCAGAAACAAAAAGAAGACCTTGAACAGGAAGAGCGCGATTGTGCAGAAAAAGTCAACGGCTGTTTAGGTCTCAATGAAGTGCGCATTAATTCAATTAATGAACGTTGCAGAATGTTAAATATCCCCAGTCCCATTCAAACAACAATAAGTCAGGAAGACATGATGCTGCTCGCGACAAATCCCGCACTCTATTCAGCAAAGAAGGAAGCACAATATGCCCTCTTTAAAGACGAAATAGACAAAATCGCAGAAACGCAAAGGGAATTAGATGCCGCATTGAACCGTAAACTCGATATTCCATTTGAAATAATGGAAATTGAAGGCAAGCTCAATATGGATGATTATTATATTGGTTGTGCTGAACGAGAAATCGAGTTCCAAAACAACGTTATCAAACGTTTGGAAAGCGAAAATGCTTAGTCTTTAAGAGCTAATCAGCATCATTTTCCAAAAGGGCTGCTTAATAAGCAGCCCTTTTTTATACATCTCAAAATAAAATTTGATAAATCATCATTCAGGCAAATAAAGTCGTGTTATGCATTCCAACAAATTCCAAATTAATCTTATCTTTTTCATTGATATAATGTTCTAAATGAGAACAATTTTAGAAGACAATTCTATATCAAAAGTGATTTTAATTACCAAATAAGAATAGGGAATTAACATGAGCTATTTCATTTCTGGTGCATTTACTTTGGGTTGCAGACAACCAAATCATTTTATTCATGATGTTCTGATTGACGACAACATCGTTTCATTTCAAAAAAACACCTCATTTATCCGTTCATCATTTTCTGATGTTCAAATAAATGACGAATTGCTGACAGCTTTCACCATTACATCACAAAGCCAGCCATATAACAGCGAAAGTATTATATATCCTTATGACGACTATTCTCATGAGGAATTATTCCCAATGGGCGACGATAATGTGGATAGATTTTTAGAAATATGCAAAACAAAGCTGACTGCTCTAAAAAAGATACTAAATACACTATTTGAGCAATTTGAACCCGATGAAATCTTTATTATTGTGTCTGATGGCGATGATGATGGATATGAGGTACTCAACTGTAATGTTGAGCAGTTTATTGACGAACTGTATCGGCAAGTTAAAAAAACTGGAATTTATAAATCACAGACATATCGTGTTAGATTTATTCCTCGGACAAGACAGTGACATCAATTGGCCAGATGATGTTTATGAACACATGTCCGATCTATTTAGTGCTTGCGAAGACTATTCAAATGACAAAGAATTGCTGGAGGGAGAAAATTCTGAATTTTATATCAATTTAAAACAGTTCAACAAAAGAATTGACGTAATTTTATCAAATCTTACTAAAATTCAGCAAGTACCTCGCACAAAATAGCGATTTTCATCCTCTCATTCATCGCCATTTTGATTCAAAAATCTCTTTGGCATAAAACCTGCATTACTATCACTCAGCTGACTTGAATCGAAATTGCAGTCAGCTCAAATTCAGAAATAAATGATCTCAAACATTGTGTACATAAACACACTTTCCCCTTGGAGTTAGTTATGAAATCCTTAAAAGCTGCATTAATCGTCGCTGCACTTTTGGCATTTGCAACGCCAGCTATCTCATTTGCCCAACCACATCCGGGGCATTACGGCCATGGTTACGCCAATATAATGCGAGCAGACATGGGCCATGTCAAACATGCGCTTAACGAAGCTTCATTCTCGAGTGACAAACGAGCCGTCATTGATTCCCTTGTCGATAGCGGCAACCAGTTCATGTGTTCCGATGTCAGTGAAATCATTAAGCTCATGACGTTCGACGATGATCAGGTT
>JAZRWV010000126.1:0-24355 GCA_045599925.1 Myxococcota bacterium | reverse complement strand
TGCTGAGTTGTAACCTAAACGATTCAATATTTCATTGCCAATCTGGTCAATGAAACTTGTTTATGCTATATTTATAAAATGTTTGTGCATCTCATTTGGGGGCATAAATTTCGGAGGGATCGAATATGAATCGGTATCAATCTTTAATATTATCTATCGTGTGTTCGCTGTGTTTATTTGTTGCCGGTATGATTGTCAGTACTATTTCCTATGCATCGACACCGGATGAAATTTTGAGCAAAATTGTGAATCTAAAAGCAGACTCTTTGAATAAAAAATTGAAAGATGCCGGATTTTTACAGATGCCAGTATATATCAGTGTTAGAATATATAAGTTGGAAAAAACGCTTGAAATTTGGGCTGGCATGGATGACCAGTCTGAAATGAAAATTCTGGCGCGTTATCCAATTTGTGCAATAGATTATCTTCCCGGGCCAAAACTCCGTGAAGGGGATGAAAGAACGCCTGAAGGAACTTTCGAATTGAAAGAACATTACCATAGCAAAAATTGGTATATGCACATCGATCTTCGTCCGGGGATGGTCGAAAATGAAGGAAATGAAAAAACTGGTGATTCCTTTTATTTTTGTACGGATTATCCGACTTCATTCAACAAGGCACTTTCTAAAAGTATAGGTATTTCGAAGCCTGGAACTGCAATCTGTATTCATGGAAATTGTGTTTCCGTGGGCTGTCCAAGTTTGGTGAATGAAGATTTTATAGAAGTTTATTATTGGATTATGCAGCATGACAAAAATAAATTCGGCGCCCCGAAAGTTCATATTCTTCCGTTAAGATTTTATGATGAATGTAGTTCTGGTGGACTATTGTCTGATGAGATGTTTTGCTCTACGGAAGTTAAAGCAAAACAGACGAATGATGTTGCTCATAAGCTAATGAATCAGAAGGAACAAATTATTAAAAATACAGGTTTGATAAATGAGAAAGTATGTATAAAAAATAATATACAGACAAAACCGTATTGTCCTTCTGAAAGATTTAAAAATAAATTTTCCATTATGCTGGATTATTGCACTAAAATTAATAAAGACTCCGAAGCTCTTGGCGATGCTATGATAAAGAAATTGTGGTTGCAGATGGCTTCTTCTGAAAAGAAATTTCTTTCTTCTCCTATACCTGCTAATGCGGAACTTGGATTGACGAATGATTTGCTAACTATTCAGCCAAAGGAAATATCACAGCAATGATATACTGTTATTGATTTGTTTTTTAGGATGGCCTTGCTATTGGCCGTCGGCCAATACACAAGGCTGCACGGCCTATTTGCAATACGGCCGTGCATTGGCCTTTTATTATGGAGCAAAAAATGAGTAAACTTGCACTCATCACTGGCGCATCAACAGGACTTGGCGCCGAATTTTCCCGAATATTTGCCAGAGAAGGCTATGACCTCATCATTACCGCCAGATCTGCAGACAAACTCAATGCCTTAAAAGAGGAACTTGAACAGAAACATAAAATACATGTCGATGTCATTCCAATGGATTTGTCCGAAATTAATGCAGCACAAGAATTATATAAATCCGTTGCTGAACGACAAATCGATGTGCTGATTAATAATGCCGGATTTGGCGATTATGGTCCGTTTGTTGAAACAGATATGAATCGTCTGACGAACATGATTCAGTTGAATATCACTGCATTGGCGCAAATGACTCGCCTTGTTTTGCCTGAGATGCTCAAACGCAATTCCGGATACATCATGAATTTGGCGAGTATTGCTTCATTTGAACCAGGGCCATTGATGGCGATGTATTATGCGACGAAGGCTTTTGTCTTATCGCTGACGGAGGCCATCTCTACCGAAATAAAAGATTCCGGTGTTTCTATTATGGCGCTATGTCCTGGCCCGACCAATACGGAATTTGCTTCGAATGCGAATTTGGAGCGCACGAGTTTTGTCAAGGCATTCAAGAAGACATCGGCTGCAGATGTTGCTGAATTTGGATATCAGAAGCTCATGTCAGGGAAAGTTGTTGCGGTTCCTGGCGTGCTCAATAAAGCGGCGGTTATTGCAGCTCAAATCATGCCGAGGGCGCTTGTCCGCCGCGGTGTGGGGATGATCCAGAAATAGCATGGCGTATTGGCCAAAGGCCAACAGCCATGCCCTTTAAAGACGTGTCATGACACGTCTTTTAAGCGTGGCCGTATCGCTTTGCGATAGGCCGCGAAAGCATGGCGTATTGGCCAAAGGCCAACAGCCATGCCCGCAAAAAAAGACTGGGAATTATTCACAACCTTTGTCGTCTTTGCAACCGTTGCTGCAGTGGGAAACGTTTGAAACTTCACCTTTGCTGCAAGTGACATAGTATTCTTTCATAAGAACACATTTACTGCCGCTTCCTTCGCAGGAACACTCAGGGGCGCCACCCATTGACGAACATGAAACACTGAATGAAGTGGTGATTTCCTGGTTGCCGTCACCATCACCATCACCATCACCATCGCCGTCGCCATCATCGCCGCCATTATCATCTTCGGCGCATTTGTCCGAATCTTCAAAAATGGCTTCACCGTTGTCGCAGGTTAGCAGCTGGCCATCGACACACATTGAACCGTTACCTTCGCATGTGCATTCATCATTTTCACATGAATACGATATCTTGGAACTCTCGTTGTCGTCATCACAAGCGACAAAAAGTGAACAGCAGGCAACTAATGACACCAGAATGAACCATACTTTTTTCATAATAACTCCTAAAGAAGTGAAGGAAAATCTCACAGTTGTTTGTGAGTGCCCGTCCCTACGGGCAAGCGATTAATAATGCAAAATTAATACCAATGCAAAATTTGATGTTGCACAAAACTAATTTTTGGCTGGATGCACGCATATCGTCAGGGAAAGCTTGATCTGGGGCCAGGAAAACAAACGTCAGCAAGAGCATTGACGATGAATGAAGAGCTGATTGAGCTGAGAAAACAAGTCAAAGAGCAGGCAAAAGAAATCAGGCGTCTGAAAGAAGAGAATGACTTTCTTGAGGAAGCCTGCACTATTTTTGCCGCATGCCGTCGGAAGTCAGCAAAGACGTGAGAATGGAGTTTATTGCTAAAAAGACTTGCGACGGCACAGAGCATGGAAAACTGGCATTCTATCGGCAATAATACAGGCGTCCTTCGTGCCGTGGAGCGGCTTCAGGGATTTCGCCATCGATAAATCCGAGTGCACAGTGACCGACGCCTTCGTAGCTGCCCGTAATGCCGAGTGTGCGCAGAATTTCTTTGCCTTCTTCGGATTCAAATTCCTCCCTGGCGCGGTTGATCCAGCAGCTGCCGAGTCCGAGTTCATGGGCTGCCAACATCAGATTTCCCATGACAAGACTGCCGTCGTATTTGCCGTTTTTATAGCCGTCTTCGACTTTTGCCAGCACGATAATCATTTCCGGAGCACCGTAAAACGGGTCGAATCCCTCAGCCCAGCCGCCAACATTTCGATTCATTTCGGAAATTTTGTCACGCATTGTCTTATTGGAAACGTGAATCATAATCGTATTCTGAAGCCCCATGCCATTGGCAGCATAAAGCCCGGCATCCATGATTTTTTCAATTATTTCGGGCGGAATCGGATCGGATTTATATTTGCGAATACTGCGTCGCGTCTTCATTTTTTCGAGTACATCTGACATTTTTCATCTCCTTTGCTTTAGTTTTATGTTTGAAATACAAAAGCATACCACTATCTGGATATGTCCAAAATGCATTATAGCATGGTAAGGCTCTGTATTGAATTAATTATATTTTAGGCATCATTTGTTTACGCGATTACATTGGCATTAAAAAATGTTAAATTGACTTCGGGAATCACGTGTTTCCCATTGTTCGTTGTCGTTAAGGAGTTAATTATGAAATCAGTCGTATCAAGCATTTTCGAAACTACCATTCGCATGCAGGACAAACGTGCTATTCAGGATGAAACGGGATGCATATCATACCGCGAACTGCGAGAAAATGCGCTACGAGTATCAGCAAAACTCATTGAAATGGGGTTGAAGTCTGGTGAAATTGTAGGCATTGAAATGCCCCGGTGCAAAGAATATGTTATGGCAATGCTTGGCGTCTGGTTTGCTGGTGGTGCGGTGCTCGTTCTGGACAGTGATTATCCGAAGGAACGACTTGATTTTATCAAAAATGACTGTCACCCGAAAGTTGTCATCACAACCAGCTTTATATCAGATTGTCGTTGCGTTGAGCCTGCACAAAATTATATTGATGTTTCCGAAAATACACTCGCTTATATAATTTATACATCTGGTTCGACTGGAAAACCTAAAGGTATTTCACATACCCTCAAAAGCATTAGTCTTTCTTGCTACCGCTTATTGAAATATACAGGTATTACTGAAACAGAAATTTACGGTATTTCGTTACCTTTCACATTTGCGGCTTGTCTCGGCGATTTAATGATTGCATTAACAGCCGGAACAACTCTTGTTATCATTTCTGATGTTGTCCGAAAAGACGTTTCATTGTTATCTGATTTTTTGTATAATAATCATATATCTACAGTGTTTATGAATCCACGAATGTTAAGACAGCTAAAGATTAAAGGCGATAGTCTTAAGCTTGTTATGATTGCTGGAGAAAAAGCAGCGGATGTTTTCACAGACAAATGCAGGATTATTAATATTTACGGAAGCAGCGAAACCGTAGGGCCGATCTGCGCTTTTACGCTTGACAAAGTTTATTCCAATACTCCGATTGGATTGCCACAGGAAGGTATTCAGGTTTACCTGCTTGATGAGCATGGAAAAATTGCAGACGAGGGAGAAATCTGCGCCACCGGTTGTTTGGCAAATGGTTATATCAATTTACCGGAACAGACGGCAAAAGCTTTTGTCCCCAATCCGTTCAAAGCTCTGGACGGTTTTGAAACGATGTTTCATACGAACGATATTGGGCGCCGTCTTCCGGATGGCAATATCGTCTATCTGAACCGAAAAGACTGGATGTTCAAAGTCAACGGACAACGCGTTGAACCTGGTGAAGTTGAAGCTGTTTTGAATGCACTGCCTGAAATCAGAGAATGCAGCGTAAAGGGATTTGAAAATCCAAAAAGTGCCTTTTTGTGTGCCTATTATGTCGAAAACTCATCTGTTTCGAGAGACTATCTTCGCAGAGAACTTGCCAAAAGACTTCCGGCATACATGATCCCGCTCTTTTTTATTCGCTTGGATTCACTTCCGAGAAATCTGAACGGAAAACTCGATTATAAGTCGCTAAAAGCGCCTGAAATCGGTCAGTTTAAATCCCAATATGCGGCACCTACCAATGAGATCGAACTTGCAATTTGTAAAGGATTTGAATCAGTTCTCGAAATCGATGACATCGGTATTGACGATGATTTCTTCAGCATGGGCGGTGATTCGATTAAAACCGTTCTTCTTTCTGAATCCTGTTCACAATACAAGATTTCCAGCCTCGATATTTTGAATGGGAAAACACCGAGAGAAATCGCCAAACTCGTCAATCAAACCAAGAATGATGATTATTCCAGTATTTCACCAGATATTGTCTGTGCAACGCTTAGCGACAGTCAGATGGGCGTTTATCTCGAATGCATGCAAATTCCGAATGCGCTCATGTACAACAATCCCGTCTGCTATCGATTCGCCGATAATCATATTGTGGCAGAGAAACTTGAATCTGCCATTAAATTAGTCATTGACGGACACTGCGCATTTAAGCTCAGAGTTGAAAGCAACAAGGGTATTCCTTGTCTGATTCGTGATGAAAGTATCGTTGATAATATTCATATTATAAATATGAAAGAAGAGGATGTTCTTTCTTATAAATCTTCTTTTGTTAGAGCGTTTGATCTCAATCATGGGCCGCTTTATCGTTTTGAAATCATCAAAACAGAAGCTGCAGTCTGGTTATTCTTCGATATGCACCACATCGTTTACGATGGATCATCATTTTCCATTTTAAAACGCGACATTTCTTCAGCCTATCAAAGTCAAAAAATAGCGCGTGAAGAAATTTCACCGCTGATGGTTGCCAAATATGAAGAGATAAATGGAACGTCAGAATCTTATAAAAAGGCGTATTCCTATTTTGAATCGAAACTGAGCGGTGTTGAAGTCAATTCTAATCTCCTCAACGATACCCCTGATGCTCTTGCAAATAACAAGACTCAACGATTATTCTATCAAACGTCTGTTTCTGCTGAAGATATAGATAAATATACTCAGATGAATGGATTGACTGTTAATACCGTATTCATGGGATCATTTGGCTATGCCCTGGCGAAGTTTACAGGACAGAATGAATCCCTATTTTGTTCGGTCAATAATGGTCGTCATAGTTCAAAGCTTAAAAATACAATTGGGATGTTCGTCAAAACGCTGCCGATTTATATTAAAATTGATGAAGACGACGCTCCCGAAGACTATTTAAGGCCATTACAGGATGATTTCTTTAACTGCATCCGAAATGATCATGCATCTTTTGTCAAAATGTCCTCAGAACTCGGAGTTAAATCCGATATCATTTTTGTTTATCAGGCTGAACTGTTTCATGGTCTTGAACTCGACGGCATCACGACAGATGCTATTTCACTTGAAACAGGTGAAGCCATTGCAAATATTGCCTTCCAGGTTTTCAAGTCTGGCAATGAGTATTGGTTCCAGATCGATTACAAGTCATGCATGTATCTGGAGTCTACGATTCAATGTCTGGCTGAAATGGTCGAAAATATTGTCAATGGTATGATGAAATTTGCATCGCTCAAACAAATACCGTTAATTTCAGAGCGAGTCCGTAAACAGCTCGATGCATTTAACCAGACAGAAGTTGCATACGACAAGTCAAAATCCATCGTCGATTTATTGCTTGAACAGGTTAAAAAGCAACCAGACAGTACGGCCGTTGTTTATAAAGATAAGAAAATTTCTTATCGAGATTTCTGGGACAAAACAGATCGCATTGCTTCATATATTCATCAAAAAGGAATTGGAAAGGATGATTTTGTACCGATTTTAATTGGTCGTAACGAATTTATGCCAATTACAGCCTGGGGAGTGGTTAAGTCTGGGGCGGCTTATCAGCCACTCGATCCGAGTTATCCTCAGGAACGGCTTAATTTTATGGTTAAGGATTCCGGTGCAAAATTGCTTATCGCAGATCGCGAATTGAGAATAATCCTCAGCGAGTATAAGGGGGAAGTACTTTACACCGATGAAATAGATCAGCTGCCTGAGTCTTCGGCAATGATTGAACCGCCAAAAGCTGATAATGCATTAATAATTATCTATACATCCGGAACAACAGGAGTTCCCAAAGGCTGCGTGATTGAGCATAAAAATGTTGTTGCTTTCCATGTGATGCACCGACAAACCATGCAATTAACTGAGAAAAGTCGTGTTGCCTCTTATGCTAGCTTTGGGTTTGATGCTGGTTTAATGGATATTTTTACGACACTTTCTGCAGGTGCACAGCTTCATATTCTTGATGATGAGATTCGACTCGATATGGTTGCACTTGAGGATTATTATGTTAAAAATGAAATAACATGTGGATTTATGACGACACAGGTTGGTCGCCTTTTTGTTGCTAATACCAAATGTAAAACACTAAAAAGATTTATGGTTGGCGGTGAAAAGCTTATTCCATTTATTCCACCCCAAAATATCGATTTTATTAATGGTTATGGTCCGTCAGAAACTGTTTGCTATGTCTCGCATCATTTCGTGGAGGATGACAGCAAGCTTCAACCGGTTGGGGGGGCCAATATCAATACGAAACTATACGTCATTGATAAAAATATGAATCGACTTCCGAATGGTGCTTGCGGCGAACTTTGTATTGCTGGACCTCAGGTTTCTCGCGGTTATCTCAATTGCCCCGATAAAACAGCAGAAGTGTTTGTCAGTAATCCGTTCTGTAGTGATCCGGATTACAGCCGTATTTATAAAACCGGTGATATCGTTCGAATGCTGTCAAATGGTGAAATTGATTTCGTTGGTCGTCGCGATGGACAGGTTAAAATTCGTGGTTTCAGAATTGAATTGACCGAAGTCGAAAAGGTTATACAGGAATTTCCTGGCATTAAAAACACTGCTGTTACCGCATTTGATGCTCCTTCCGGCGGAAAATACCTCGCAGCATACATCGTTTCAGATGATAAAGTTGATATCCATGAGCTTAACGAATTCATTCTGGAGACCAAACCGCCTTACATGGTTCCTGCTGCAACAGTTCAAATCGATAGTATTCCCATTAATGTGAATGGCAAAGTCGATAAGAAAAAATTGCCAAAGCCTGAAATTCATTTCGAAGACATCATTCCTCCTCAAACCGATAATCAACGGCGAATTTTTAATATCGTCAGTCAAATCATAGGAACTGACAAATTCGGTATTAAAACAGACATTTTTGAAGCAGGTCTGACTTCTATTGGCAGTATTAAACTCAATGCTTTGCTTGCCGAAGCGTTCAACGTTCCCATTCAGACGCGTAATCTTCGCGAAAACAGTACAATCGAAAAATTAGAAAAATTCCTCATCAATGCAGTGCAATGTGATGAACTCGATGTGTTGGATGACTATCCCTTGACCAAAACGCAGGAAGGCATTTTGTTTGAATGTATGGCTCATCCTGATTCGACTCTCTATAACATTCCTGTTTTACTCAAAATCGACGATTCAATTGATATTCAACGACTTAAGCATGCCATTGTGGATGTCGTAAATGCTCATTCCTATGTGATGATGACATTATTTGTCGACAAATCTGGTGATATCCGTCAAAACCGAAGCCAGCTCAAGCCGTTTACAGAATCAGATATCGAAGAAATCCAAACGGAAAATATCAATAAGTTGGAACTGGTTCAGCCTTATCATCTCATTGGGGATAGGCTTTTCCACATCAAACTCATTCATGCTGATGCTTTCTATTTCTTTGTCGATATGCATCACATTATAAGTGATGGAACGACGATGAATATCTTCCTTCGAGATATTTCGCTTGCCTATCGAGGCGATAAGATTGAACCCGAGGTGTTGAACGGGTTTGAACTTGCACTCATAGAACAGAAAAAACGCAACACAGATGCTTTGACTAAAGCTCGAACGTACTATGAAAAGCTGATAGATGGACTGGATTGTGATTTCCTTCCCAAAGGAGATCAAAAGCCATCGATGATTAAAAAATCACATTCAGTTCGCATCTTTTCCGATTTTGAGCTTGTTGAGAAAACTAGACTTTATTGTGAAGAATACAAAGTTGGTATCAATGCGTTGATGTGTGCGGCATTTGGGTATGTTCTGTCGCTGTACAATGGTTCTGAGTATTCACTCTTTACAACCATTTATCACGGCAGAAATGACTCAAGAATGCTCAATACGGCCTCAATGCTTGTCAAAACTCTTCCGATGGTTTGTCAGTTTAAAGGGTTGAGTACGCTTGAATATGTAAAAAATGTTTCATCTCAACTCATCGACAGCATGGCAAACGATATTTATTCATTTGCGGAAATCAGCAGAGAATTGGGTGTCAAATCGGATGTTATGTTCGTTTATCAGGGAGACAGTTTTGGATTTGAATCATTCTGTGACAAACCAGCATGTTTGTCTCAGATTGAACTTTCAGAACAAAAATTCCCTCTTTTGATTCAAGCAACAATTGTATTGAATCAATTCTGCTTTGAAATTAGCTATGATAGTTCGCGATACACAGAAAAATATATACAGGCATTTGCTTCAGCACTTAAAACGGCCATCAGCCGGTTTATGCATTGCAACAAGGTTGAAGATGTTACGCTTGTTGATGACGAAGCTGCTGGTATTCTTGATGCCTTCAACGAAACGGAAGTCGCATTTGACAGAACAAAGTCCATTGTTGAATTGTTGCGTGAACAGGTTGATGCTCATCCCGACAATATAGCTGTTGTTTATAAAGGAAAGAGAATTTCTTATCACGATTTCTGGGATAAAACAGATCGCATTGCATCTTATATACATTCGAAAAATATTGGAAAGGATGATTTTGTTGCGATATTAATTGGTCGCAATGAGTTTATGCCAATCACAGCCTGGGGTGTGGTTAAATCCGGAGCGGCCTATCAGCCGCTCGATCCGACATATCCTCAGGAACGGCTTAATTTTATGGTGCATGATTCCAGTGCAAAATTGTTGATTGCGGATCGTGAATATCGTTCTCTTCTCACGGATTATCATGGTGATGTTCTTTTTACGGACGAGATTGAAGCCCTGCCTGACGCTTTGTGCGAGATTGAACCGGCGGCACTGGAGGATGCTTTTATTATTCTTTATACATCCGGAACGACGGGTGTTCCAAAAGGAAGTATTCTTGAACACAAAAATATATTGGCATTTAACTTTGCCCACTGCCATTTGTTACAAATCTCGCCGGACAGTCGCGTCGCATCTTATGCCAGCTTCGGATTTGATGCCTGTTTGATGGATTTTTATGCGACGCTGACATCCGGTGCACAGCTCCATATTCTTGAAGAAGATATTCGTCTTGATATGGACGCACTTGATAATTATTATATTCAAAATCAGATCACATGCGGCTTTATGACGACACAAGTCGGATGTATGTTTATAAGCAACACCAAGTGCAAAACACTTAAGTTGTTCTCTGTCGGTGGTGAACAGCTGATTCCTGTGATTCCACCTGAAAATGTTCAATTTGTGAATTTATATGGTCCGTCAGAAACAACTTGTTATATCACCAGACATATTGTTAATGATGACAGCATTCTTCAGCCTATTGGCAGCGCAAATACGAATACAAAACTGTATGTCGTCGATAAAAATATGCATCGTCTTCCCATCGGTGCATGCGGAGAGCTTTGTATTGCCGGTCACCAGGTTTCTCGGGGATATCTCAACCGACCTGACAAAACGGCTGAAGTGTTTGTCAGTAATCCGTTCTGTAGTGATCCGGATTACAGCCGTATTTATAAAACCGGTGATATCGTTCGAATGCTGTCAAATGGTGAAATTGATTTCATCGGACGTCGAGACGGACAAGTCAAAATACGTGGTTTCAGAATCGAACTGACTGAAGTTGAAAAAGTCATTAAGGAGTATCCCGGCATTATTAATGCTGTTGTCACTGCATTTGATGCTCCTTCCGGCGGAAAATACCTCGCAGCATACATCATTTCTGATGAAAAAATAGATATTCGTAAACTCAATGAATTCATTCTGAAGACCAAACCGCCTTACATGGTTCCTGCTGCAACGGTTCAAATTGAATGTATTCCTTATACCGTCAATGGCAAAGTGGATAAGAAAAAATTGCCAAAGCCTGATATGCGAGTGCAGAAAACTGGTCTCAATCCTTCAACTGCGCTTGAAATAAAACTTTGCGACATTTTCAGGATGGTGCTTGGACTTGATGTCGTTTATGCCGATGACGATTTCTTTGAAATCGGTGGTACTTCGATTACGGCATCAAAACTCGTTCTCAATTGTATGAATGCTGGTATTTCCATCGTTTATAAAAATGTTTTTGATCATTCGACACCACAACGGCTTGCTGCATTTATTGAAAATGGATCATCGAACACGCCGGTAGCTCATTCAAAATCTGTGTCTCAAAATTTGTCATCAGAATATTCGCCGCTCGATTATAATGTGAATGAAAACCTGAAAAAGATTCAATATTGTGATCCCGGAATCATTCTATTAACTGGTGGTACGGGGTTCCTTGGCGTGCATGTTCTCAAGGAAATTCTTGATGTGACACGGCATTCCGTGTTGTGCCTGCTAAGAAGTAAGAAAAATCAGCCTGCTGCGGCTCGTGTTAAGAATATGTTGTTCTATTATTTCGGTAAAAATTTGCCGGATGAATATTATGACCGAATTGAAGTGATTGAAGGTGATATCACCGATTCAACACTCGATGAAAAGCTCCAAAAATATCAGTTTGATACGATTATTAATTGTGCAGCTTGTGTCAAGCACTTCGCTCAGGATGATTCCATAGAACGCATTAATTATGGTGGTGTGCTGAATTTGATTAAAATTGCTCAAAAACGCAATGTCAGGTTGATTCAGACTTCGACACTGAGTGTCGCCGGTGAATCGATTGCTGAAAGTGTTCCTGAATACGTTAAACTGTGTGAAAATGTACTGAATATTGGTCAAAATCTTGATAATAAGTATATACATTCTAAATATATGGCTGAAGATGCCATGATTAAAGCAATTGCTGGAGGCATGAGAGGTAAAATCCTGCGCATGGGTAACTTGATGGGACGAACAAATGATGGGGAGTTCCAGATCAATTTCCAGACAAACGGCTTTATGAGACAGATAAAAGGATATAAAAAACTCGGCTGTTTCCCCGTTGATAATCTTGATGCACCTGTTGAATTTTCGCCAATAGACTGTTGTGCAAAAGCGTGTCTCCTACTCGTTGGAACACCCGATGAATTCACGGTTTTCAATGTCAATAACTGTCATATTATTCACATGGCAAATATCATTAAAGTACTGAATTCGCTTGAGATGAATGTAAATATTGTCAATGAGGACGAGTTTAAACATCGATTTATGGATATGCTGGCAGATGATAATTCCAATCAGGATATATCCGGTTTGATCGCATATATGAATAATGCCGGCGAAAGCCGCAGGATGATTGAATCGGATAATCATTTCACGGTGAAAGCGCTCTATCGATTGGGGTTTGATTGGCCGATTATCGATCTAAACTATGTGAAAAACGCGATTGAAGCGGTTTCTTCGCTTGGTTTCTTTGATTGATTTTGGAAGGCATGGCTATTGGCCTGAGAGACGCGCAGGTCGCGCATCTCTACAGGCTAATACGTCATGCGTGAGAGACGTGTCATTATAGGAAGTATCATGTTATTCGACACACATGCACACATGGACGATCACGCATTCGATGATGATCGCGAGCAATTGCTTGAAAATTTTTCAAATCAGAACATTGCATTGCTGATGAATCCCGGTTGTAGTCTTGAAACATCAAAAGCCGCATCAGAACTTTCGAAACATTATAACTTTATTTATGCAGCAGTCGGATCGCATCCTGATTCTGCGGATGAAGTCAATGACGAAGTCATTGGCATTTATCGAATGATGTGCAGGCAGAATCCGAAGATTAAAGCCATTGGTGAAATCGGATTGGATTATCATTATGAAGATGTGCCCCGAGAAATTCAGCAAAGAGCTTTTCGAATGCAGATGAAACTGGCTCAGGAACTGAATCTTCCCGTGATCGTTCACGAACGCGAAGCTCATGAGGACGGAATGAATATCGTTCGCGAATTTCCCGATGTGAAGGGCGTGTTTCATTGTTTTTCCGGGTCGGCTGAAATGGCAAAATGGCTCGTGGAACGTGGGTGGTACATCGGGTTTACCGGCGTTTTGACTTTTAAAAATGCACGTAAAGTCATCGAAGTGGCTAAATCTGTTCCATTGGACAGAATTGTCATCGAAACCGACTGTCCATATATGTCTCCGGAACCATTCAGAGGTCAGCGCAATGACCCGGGAAAAATATACAGAATGGCGGAAAAACTGGCGGAAATACGCGAAATATCACTTAAAGAAGCCGAAGATGTGACGATGAAAAACGGACGCCAATTGTATCATCTTTGAACGATGAACTCATCAATCGTGCCATGCAGCGATTGACATTAAGACTGAATATTCGGCACGACAAAGGGATGCCTGACGTATGGCGGCTATTGGCCGCCATAGGCAGGCACCCAGGCTGTATGGCGGTTTTTAACCGCCATAAGCCGGGGCCGCATTAATTTTCAACATATGACATCCACTGAAGGTTATCGATGTTGGTCTGATCACCGGTTGACTTCACCGTAATGAGAACTTCGCCGGGAATTTTGACTTCGCATTCCGGATAATTCAGAACGCCGTTGTAAGAAACAGAGAATGCAGGACATGTCACTTTTTGATTTGAACGTATGCCTTCAAGTTCAATTGTCACACTGCGAGAGCCACTTCCTGTTGTGCCTTTAGCCGCCTGGAGTTTAATCGTTGAAACACCACTGTTGACCGTCGTCGAGAGTGTGCCGCCTTGCTTTTTGAACATGAGGCCGTTTCCATCGATTGCATTCGAACCACTGCAAAGTGCATTGCGTGCATTGGTGTAATTCCAGGTTAATCCAGTCGAAGAGCTCGTAAATGTTCCCGACGAATAAGAAGCATTGTTGGCTGTGTTAGAAAGACTCGTTTCACCAACGAAATCGAATGTTTCGAGATAACCGGCGATGCACTTGTTATTGACGAGGACGCTGTTTGTATCGCATTTGATGATGCAGCTGTCGCCATTTTCGGTGCAAACCGCAGTGCCATTAATGCCGTCAAAACCGAGATGTGTTGCGCATGATACGGCTGTATCGGATAAAGAGTCACCATTGCAGGCAAAAATGTTGCTGTCACTGCAGCTTGCGACGCATTCATTGACGACAATTTCATCCGTTGAGCGTGGTGCAATTCCCATGTGATATTCGTTTTGAACGACGATTCCGGTGACGTTGTATTTAGTCGCCGTCGTCATCGCATTTTCGGCGAGTGCAGGTTTGAGCAGATAAGAACTGACTGTAATTTCGGAACCAATTCCCGGAGTGCCGAGGCGCCATCCTTTTTCGCCACCAGGAACATTCAGCGTTTGATTGTCAGTGGTTGAATTGACACTTCGATAAGCGATGGCTTTTTCGCCTTTGAGAACGACAAGCGAACCATAGTCATCGCCTTTGGGACCGGCGAGGATGTCTTCTAGTTTGACTTCTTTTGGAACCATCGTGCAGGCTTTGTCAGCAGGTGAAATCGTAAGATTGTCATTTCGTTTGATCTGAATGCCGCATCGATAGTTACTGACAAGGCCTCCATTCAATGAATAGACACTGCCGACAGTCATGTCGTTGGGGAGATAGATGGAGTTTTCGAGATAGACAAAGATTCCGCGAGTGTCGTCTTCATCGCATCCCTGAATGTAGAAGCCTGTTTTGTCGGGGTGAATGGCCGTGACAATGCCTGTGATGCTGACGCCGGCTTTGGGGGCATCTGTTTGAGCAGAACATGAGGTAGTGCTGTTGACTTTGATGAATTTGTCGTAATCTTTATAAATTGCAGTGATTTTCTGATAATTCGGGCTGCACTCGGAGGTATCGTACTGACAGGCTGTATCACATTTGAGAACACCTGCAGTGTTTGGAATGATATCTGCGCAGGTTGCTGTGATTTCTGCATTACCATCGCAGACTTCTTCAATTTCGGAATCGATGATGTTGTTTCCGCAGAATTTGCATTCGGATGTATTGAAATGGCAGGCATTATCTTCATTATCTGCATAACACGACAGGGTTCCGACAGCTTTATTATCTCCAGTGGCGAGTTTGCATGCATCGCCATCCAGAGCATTGTTGGCTGCACCTAAGTCCGAGCCGTCGCAGTCCTCACCTGCACCGACTTGAGCATTCCCGCAAACATCCGGCTCTTCTGTGCATGATTTATGGTTTTCATCGCAAACCGGAGTTGAGTCTGGGCATGCATTTTTTACCCATTTATATTGTTCTGAGCATGTAAAGAGGGTTGCTATTCCTTCAATTTCTTCACATTTTTCGTCATCGACGTGGCATTCAGCGCAGAAGCCAGTATTGTTGATTTTTTCACAAAGAATGCCAGAGGGACATGTTTTCACATCACTCCAGCGTTTATTGATGCATTCCTGGTATTGGGTATGTGTTTCGTCATCACTGATGCAACGAATTTCATTTTCAGTTACACACTCTGGATATTCGCAAGAGCCAGTGCCATTTTCATCGACATAACAGATTCGTTCGCTTTCTGTACAATCAATCGGTTCATCTTTTTTATGCTCGGATGTGCAATAGATGAGTATTTCGCCATCGCAGTAATCGGATTCGCATTCCTGAACTGCACATTGGGCTTCGTCATCAGAGAGCTTAACACAAGCCATGCCATCTTTGGTACAGTCAGTTGCAGCGGTTGCAGCTTCATTACCGGTTGCAAGACATTCGTACAGGACATTTGTTTTGCCGTTGCAGTAGGTTCTTCCAGCCGTGCATGCGTTTGAATGGGCGAGTGACTGGCATTTCTTTTCTTCGGAATTATAGATCATGCCATCACCGCAGAGGATGGTGCTGCAAGAAGAGGCGTTTCGGCAGCTCAGGCGTGCGCCTTCGATTTCGGATGCTGGACAAGGGGTTTTGTTCCATGTGAGGTTGTCATTGCATGTCCAAAGTTCAGCCGTTGAGCCGTCATCATTGCATCTGACTTCGCCCTTTGTGCATTCAGCTGTCTGACAAACAGCAGTTCCGCCTGATTCGATGCAAGTTCCTGCGCAGTTTTCTGCATTCCATTGTGTACCGTCGCATTTTTCAAACACGCCGTTGTTGCATCTTGCAGAACCGGCTGAACATGCGTTTGTTGTCTGGCAGAAAGCGGTTCCATTCGATTCGACGCATGTTCCGTTGCATGCTTCGATATTCCATTGCGTACCGTCGCATTTTTCAAACACGCCGTTGTTGCATCTTGCCAAACCGGCTGTGCATGTTACTGGACCGCCATAAGGCATGCATTGGGCTACGCCAGAAACATCGGTGCAAACGAGTGGTAGAGTGCATGGCGTGTCCAGCCACTGACCTGCGCCAACACAGGTTTGAAGCACGCCGCTTTCACATCGTGTTGTACTGGGCGTACACTGCTCATTGTTGTCACTTTCACTGGCGCACCCTGCGAGGAGTGCAAACGATGCCATCAGGCAAAAACGAATGCGATTGGACATGATGACCTCTCAAATGAGTTGATAAAACGTCGGAAAGACGTTTGAGTTCTCTATCCGTTTGTCTGTGATAATTCAATCTTTATGATGCTTTTTTCTTAAAAAATGCCGGGAATAATCTTTATTTGGATATGAATGATTGTCTTTATTTATCCAGGTTTGCGAGCTTTTGCGCTCAAAGAGCGCATACAGCTCGCGAGCCTTGCCTATGCGCTCTTTGAGCGCATACGGCCGGCATATATATTTTGTTATATTGCCGGTTTCTGGGCAGGCAGTCACAAAAAAGGCGCCCCGAAGGGCGCCTGGATTATATTGTATTATTGCTGGAGGTTTCCGGAGCTTTACTGCCTTTTTTGGAAAACATCAGCCCGAAACCGGCACCGCAAATACCGCCAACGATATGCGCAAGCTGAGAAACACTGTCTGGTTTAACCGAGTTGAGAATTTCCTGACCGAGATAGAAAATGGCAGCAAGAATCAGAGTGAGCGGAATTTTGTTTCCATTGGCACCTGTATTTGTACAAGAAGCGAGCAAAATAAACATAAAGACAATGCCGCTTGCACCACAAAGACCGTTGCTGAAAAATACGTCATTAATAATGGCTGTGACGATGGCCGTAAAAAACATCATGAAGAGGAGTCTTTTGCTGCCATACTTTTCTTCAAGCATTGGGCCGACGAGCAGAATCAGGGTAAAGTTTCCAATCAGATGTTCCCATCCGCCATGGCCAATGGCATGGGTAAACAGACGTGGATAGAAAAGCGGATTTGCCAGCGAATCTGGAGCTGTGACGAACAAGCTGTGAAACCAGTCGGTTCCTGGGATTGTACAAATGGCCTGGACGATGACGGCGATAATCGTGAATGTTAAAATGACTGGAGCATTATAGGAAAAAATTCCCAGGGATTTAGGGGCTTTTTTCTCTTTAGCATTCGTTGTTGTTGTGTCCATTTGGATATCCTTCACTGGCTATGGCCAGACATGTGATAAGAGACGTGAAGCAGCCTGTTCATAAAGCTGAGACACTAGAAAATTGCCTTATTTATGCGATCTTTGAGCGATTGTCGATCCCGATTTGGAGGGATAATATGCGTCGTACTTATGGCAAAATGCAATTTATCTCAATTTTGTTCCTGGCTTATTCTATTTATGGACTGGTTGTTTTAGTGCTGATAGAGTAGACTGTGAGATGGTGTTACATGTAAGTTATTGGAGTTTGGACAAAAATGAAGGGTTATCAGCCGGGAGATACAATTTCTGGAAAATATCGACTGATTGAGTCTGTTGGTGGTGGTGCGATGGGGGAGGTCTTTAAGGCTGAGCATATCCTCATGCACAAAACCGTTGCGGTCAAGATTCTGCATCAGAATGTGCTGGATAATTCCGAAATTGTGGAACGTTTCAAGCGTGAAGCCCAGGCAGCAGCAGCCATAGAACATTCGAATGTGTGCAATGTGACGGATTTCGCATTGACAGAGGATAACGAGTTTTATCTTGTGATGGAGTATCTTGAAGGTGATACACTCCAGAAGCGCATTCGGGCAAAAGGGGCTTTGACTGCGGAAGAAACGATTTTTATCATGCAGCAACTGCTTAGTGTACTTCAGTGTGCTCATGAACTCGGCATTGTTCATCGCGATGTGAAGCCCGAAAATATAGCTTTGATTCATAAAGAGGAAACGGACGACTTTGTCAAGCTTCTTGATTTTGGAATTGCCCATCAGGATACCGTTTGTCATCATCTTGAAGATGGGGAAGAAAAGTTTAAGACTCAGGCGGGGTTTGTTTATGGGACGCCGGAATATATTTCTCCGGAACAGGCAAATGGTCAGGCAGTCGATGCCAGAGCAGATCTCTATGCCTGTGGCATTATTCTCTATGAAATGCTGACCGGTGAGGTTCCTTTTAAGAGCGACTCTTTGATTGGTCTTTTGCAGCAGCAGGTTTTTGCGTCCCCACCGCATCTCGATTTCAATAAGGTCGAGCATGCTTCCGAATTCGATGTCATTATTCAAAAGCTCCTCTCTAAAGACCGTGAGGACCGTTATGCATCTGCGCGAGATGTCATCTATGCACTTGATGAAATTCTATTGGGGACAAATGAGGATTCTGGTGCGCAAGATAATGTCCCGTCTGGAAATAGTCGGTCGGGTGAATCATCATATTTTGAAGTTATTAAAGATACCTGGAGTAAATGTGAAGAAGAGGGGCAGTTGATTTTCAAACGATTTGCCTCGACGAGCTGGGGGGCAAAAATCATCGAAAAAACCTCTAAAATACCCAAAAACCTTGGTATTATTATTGGTTGTGTTGCGGTCGTTCTGGTCATTATCGGTTGTGTTGTGGCGATGGGGAGTCCAGAAGAAGTGAATGTTCAGAATCTGGATTGGAACGAATTGCCAAAGCTTCGTTCGGTGTCAGGTGCTCAGCCATTTGTTTATGATGATGAGTTTTCTGTCGATAATGATGAAACTTTGTCAAAAGATGAAAATCTGAAAAAGGCCAGCAATGCATATCTGCAGACGGATTATAAGACGTGTTATGACAATGTCATTGCGGTGGATGGGCGATATAGAGAACATCCGAATTATTTGCGTTTGCGGATTATTGCGGCTTATTCACTTGCCAAAACGAGTGCGATGAAAAAAGATTCTGATCGATATGAAATGCTTATGAATAGCATTTTGACAGATTTTATCGAGCTGAGTGCAAAAGTTCCGGATGCTGGGCGACTTGGCAATATTCATAATGCGGTGGGGCTTGTTTTTACGGATTCTAGAAAATATAAGGCTGCTGAGACGCTGACTAGGGTCGCTAATTTTGAGGAAGAATTTGGAAAAATAAATAAAATTCAGATAGGAGCATCAAAAGCTGAGAAGCTGGCAGCCGGACTTGCATGGGCCATCATTTATTTGCCGTATGACCAGGACGAAGAACGTAAAAAGAATATGTTTAAAGCCTATGAGTCTCTTCCGGAAAGCCATGCAGTTCCTGCATGGCAGAAGGCTGCTTTAGCTGCATGGAAACTTGGCAAAGATGAATGCAAAAAAAGGGAGGTGCATATTAAGAATGCGTTTCAGCAGGGGGATTCACAGGAAGAACTTTATTACGGTCTTTTAATACCTCTTTATAATAATCTTCGTTTGGATATTAAGGATAAATACAAACGCTATCAGTGTAAAAGCAATATTTTTAAACAGGTTGACTGCAATTATTGTATAAAAACGAATATCATTTCTGGTTATGAAGCCTGGTCTAAGTTGGCGGATGCCGGGGATTTGCGATCCGCTGAAAATCCATTTTCCAAAGATTCTAATTCCTCTGGTGAGAATGTGAATGATGACAAGGAATAATTGGAGGATAATTGTCAATGATTGCAGTGATATTAAAATCATGAGTCAGGAAATATATAGACGATGAAAATTGAATTGATTGCACATGCAACGGTTTTGTTAACGCTTGATGATGGCAGAAGAATTCTTATCGATCCCTATCAGGGGCATACATTTTCGGGAAGATTTGATTATCCGCCATTTGAAACGTCCGTGGATTTCGTATTGATCACGCATGAGCACATTGATCACAACTATTTGGGTGATATTTGCAATATTCCTGTTGTCGTTCGCAATGCGTGGCATGACAAAGGTCTGGATATTTCATCGCAATTTGTGTGGCACGATAAATTTTGCGGCACTAAATTTGGTGGTGGAGTGCAGATGAAACTGATTTCAGCAGATGGGCTCAGACTATGTCATATGGGGGATTGTGGCGAAATACTTACGGATGAACAGATTGCACGTCTGGGCAGGATAGATATTTTGTTCATTCCTGTGGGAGGATTTTACACGATTGATGGGCATGAAGCCGCATCTTTAGCGAAGAGAATCGGTGCGCGGACGACGATTCCGTGTCATTACCGAACACCGCTGTGCAGTCTTCCCATTACGGGCCCGGAAGATTTTCTGGGTCATTTTGAGAACGTAACGATGCTCGCATCGAACGAGATTGATGCCGTTAGTCTTTCGTCGGGAATCGTTGTCTTGCGCGACAAATTCAATTCATAAAAAGCTAAACGCCGCGTATCCCGTTATCGGGATAGCGGCGTTCTGGCGAGCTGTATCGTTGTGCTGCAAGCACGACGAAAAGCGAGCGATCAATGAAAGAAAGAGAGATTAATTGGAAGTAGTCCAGGTGAGTTTATTCACTGCAATTCGGTTCTGTTTATTATTTGAAGTAGTTCCGGCACCTGGTTTGAGAGTGAAGAAAGTTGCTCTTGCATCATCGAAAACAAATTCCGTAACCTCATTGGACTTATGTGTGAAATCGTAAGTTTTTGTATTGGTTCCGGCAGTGACAGTGAAGGTGCATTTGTTGTTGGGGCAGGTTGCCGCATAATTTGTCCAGTCAACGGTTACGGTTCCGACGCCGTTTAGACCGGAAACTGTAATGTAAGTGTCTTTGCTGATGTTGGCAGTTAAAATGGCTGCATCTTTGTAGCCGCTGGTGTTGTCTTCGAAATTGCCGACGGCTTCGAGTTCAATTGAGCTGCTGTAATTTTGGGTATAAACAGCCGTGTAATCCGTCTTTTTATCCGTTGCAGCCTTAAAATCTTCGGAATATGTGTTTGCAAATGCCGAAGATTTGACGGAGACCGTCATAGTTTGAGCTGTAGTGGAGCCGACTTTTGCGGAGATGGTTGCTGTTGAGCCATCGGTTGCTGAAGCCGCAGCAGTCACTTTGAATGTTGTTGAAAGTGAGCCTGCAGCGACGGTTGCCGTCGAGGGGACGGTTATGGCTGAATTGCTGGATGAGAGTGTCACCGTTGTCGCTGTAGCTGAAGACTTGTTCAGGTTGAGTGAGATATTTTCGGATTTTCCGGGCTGAAGATTGAGTGTTGTCGGGCTGAGGGCTGCCACAGAAACGGGAACATTGGAATTTGTGCCGACGATGGTAACTGAACGCTGATTGCCATCGATGGTGACTGTCACAACGGCATTTCCGGATGAAGGCATTGTGATTTGGAAAGAAACGGAATTACTTCCGGCCGGAATGGTTGCAGATGAAGGACAAATTGCATCTGTGCAGCTTATTGTTGCAGTTGTAGTAGCTGATGCTTTTGAAGAAAGAGTCGCAGTCAGGGTGACTTTGCTGTTCCAGTCGGCAGTTGCAGGACCGGTCAGTTCTGCAAATGAACCGCTCAAAACGATATCATTCGTCGTTCTGGGGGCGACTTTGGAATTGTAGAAGTCATAGACGAGTATGCCGGTTACATCATATGTTTTTCCGGTTTTCATTGCGCCATTGAGCGTATTGGTACCAATGATAAAGTCATCGACATAAGCAGCAGTTCCGGAGGAATCCTCGCAGTTCCAAACGCCTTTATCGGTCAGCTGGGTCGTTTTGATTCCAGTCACCTGAACGAGCGCGCTGTTATATGGAGATTTGTCGCCTTCTGCTTGTGCTGCTGTAATGGAGACAGCAGCCGGAATCGTTGCTTTTCCCAGGGGGGTGATTGTCGGAGAAATGAGTTCAAGCATGTTGAAATAGCTATCGGTTGTTGCTTCGATGCGAACTTTGTCGCCGACAAAAACATTGTTTGCTGCTTTTGAATCGTAAATGTAGAGGCCTGCGGGATCGACATCATCCTGAATAAAGAAGCCAACATTTGAAGAAAGATCATATTTTTTTGCAATGGCAGTCACGACGCCTTCGACGAGTACCGTCGAGCCATCCTGAAGAGTTCCGGCAATGTATTTGTCACGAATGGTTTTGATTTCTGTAACTTTGAGAGGACATCCGTTGGCCAGATCACCGCTTTCAGTCGGACATTCGTCACAGGCGTCGCCGAAGCCATCGCGATCGGTGTCTTTCTGATCGGGGTTGGCGATATCCGGGCAGTTGTCGAAGACGTTTTCGACGCCGTCATTATCTCGATCTCTGGTATTGAGCGGGGCGCATGAATCGTTATTGGCTGCACATGTCGGATACGGATCGCAGATATCGCCGTAACCGTCGCCGTCGAAATCGGCCTGTTTGTGGTCGGTATTTTGTGGTCGAACAGGATTGAATATCGTCGGGCAATTGTCCTTGTCATCAGGAATGCCGTCGCCATCTGCATCGTTGCTTGCTGTATAGTCGCCCGTATAAAGCGTTGTGTTTTGAGTTGTAGTGTCTTCCGGGCGTGTTCTTTGTGGAACACAGGTTGGTTCGGCTTTCAGATCGTTATCGTCGCAGAAGAACAGTTTGTATTTGTTGGCTGATTGGATGCTGGAGAACTGGTAGGAACCGCCATTTCCGTTCACATTGACTTTTTTGGATACACCACAGACGTCAACGGTTTCACCGGTAGACATGATGTTTGCATCGCCATACATCAGATTTCCGCCAAGCATGACAAGTGTGACGTCTTTATTTTCGGCTTCGATGACAGCTCGATAGGATTCCCGGGTATTTGGATATTTTTTGAAAATCGCGATGTCTGCAAGGTAACCGGCTTTGAGCTGACCAAGCGATTTATCAAGGCCGAATGCAACGGCATTGTTGTATGTCGGCATTTTCCAAAGCTGATAGTCGCTGAAATAAAGGCTGTAGTGGTTCTGATTGAGATAATCGATGCACGCCAGTTCGCGAAGCATATTGGCGGAGCCGGAATAAATCCAGTCAGTTCCAAGGCCAATGGTGACTCCCATGCGATCAAAAAGAGGGGCCTGTGCTGTATCGCCATAAAGGGCAACATTGGTGCGGGGAGACCAGATGAGCTTGACTTCATTGGCTGCCATTTTGGCGATTATATCTGGCGCTGCTGCAATGCCATGAATAATTGCGGTGTTCGGTTTGAATACGTCATGTGAGCCAGAGCCTTCGCCACTCAGACAACGAAGTTCATTGACAGCAAACTGGTTTATGCCCTCGGCAATGTGTGGGCCGTATGGACACGAATCATCGAAGTTTTTGGCACTTGATGCATAGGAGTACTTCGAACATCCATTGTCGGAAAGGGTTCCGTCTCTGTCATTCAGTGGGAATGTTTCATACTTTGCCTTGGTGCCGCCAATCGATTCCTTATCGATATTTCTCGTTAGTCCGGATGCCATTCCCGAACCAAAAATGGATGTTGTTCCGGCCATGATTGCTCGCATTTCAACGACTTCATCGTTTGATGTATCAGGGCAGCTCAATTTGGAATGACCATTTTTGCCAACTCTCCAGTCATGGCGGTGATCATATCGAATTTGTCCCCATGATGATGGAGTTGTATTTGAAAATGTGATGTGATCATGTCCATTGATAAGACTCGGGCTGATGACTGCATTCGGGCAAGTAATGACTGTTGCTGATGAAATATTGACGGTATTGTCGGCTGCACATCCAACGTATTGTATTTTCCCATTGGAGACGACAACCATGCCGCCTTTATAGGTTTTGTCGAGTGCCAGAACATCGCCTTTGAGGACGATGGTTGAGCCAGAACCCGTTTTGGCGCAGGTTGTAGTGCCGGAGATGGTTAGCTTTTCGCATTCAACGACATCCGGTTCATCCAAAACACACAATCCTGTCGTCTGATTG
>JAZRWV010000125.1:0-7553 GCA_045599925.1 Myxococcota bacterium | reverse complement strand
TCGAGCGTTTTGAGCTTGGGCACGCCGTCGATCCAGTTTTCTTTATATTGTTTTTCGAGGCGCTGGAACTTGAGGTTTTCTGCGGCAAAGATATAAATTTCGCCGTCCTGGTTCGAGCGAATTTTGATGTAATCGAGGTCGGCATTAACGGCGGCGGCGATGTTGCAGCTCAAGGTCCACGGCGTCGTAGTCCATGCGACGAGGTTTTCGCCTTCGTGGCCCGGATCGATGAGGGGGAATTTGACGAAGAGCGAAAGCGACGCGATGTATTTACGGCCTTCGATGACTTCCATCTGCGAGTAGGCGGAGCCGGAGCGGCCCGACCACGGCATGACGTCGTGACCGCGATAAATCAGGCCTTTTTCGTGGCATTTTTTGAGGAAAGACCAGATCGTGTAGTTGTTTTCTTCGCTCATGGTGAAGTAGGAATTATCCCAATCCATCCAGTAGCCAAGGCGGATCGACTGATCGGTGATGCGTTTGGCGCATTTATTGACGCGGTCTTTGCAGTCCTGAACGAATTTATCGACGCCGTATTCGCGGACTTCCTGTTTGCTGGCGAAGCCGTGTTCTTTCTCGACTTCGACTTCGACCCAGAGCCCCTGGCAGTCGAAACCGTTCTGATATCGAAGCTCGCAACCGTTCATGGCGTGATAGCGCTGCAGGGCGTCTTTCAGCGAGCGGCCCCAGGCGTGGTGAACGCCCATGGGGTTGTTGGCGGTCATCGGGCCATCGAGGAACGACCATTTTTTGCCGCCTTTATTGCGGGCGCGCAGTTTGTTAAAGATGTCAGCTTCTTTCCAGAAATCGAGGATTTCGTGTTCGTTTTTGACGATGTCGACCCAGGTTTCGACCTTGTTGTACGTGGCGTTTTTCTTCATTTTCAGACCGTTCGTTTGCAACGATGCCGCGTAGCATGCTACGCGGATTCGTGGATGGATGATGCTGCGTAGCATGCTGCGACGCGGCATTTGGTATAAGATAATCGAAATCCGGCCGAATTTTATCGGCCTCAAAAAAACCGCGAGATATTACGCAATTTTGGTGCGAATTTTAACCCCTATTTTATTGACATTTTCGGAATTTGGGGGGCGCGCCTATCGCCGATAATTGAGACGTGTCGCGACACGTCTATCGGCGATACGCCGCGCCTGGGTCGGGCTATTTCCTGGTGTGGCGTGCGGACCGCGCCTCTCAACAGGAAATACGGCCTTTTGCGCTCGGCTATTTCCGGTCCACCGTGGCTGCGTTGCATGCAACGCAGCTACACGGGGGACCATCAATACGCCTCGCGGGCGCACAGCGCCTCGATGCGCCGTAGCATGCTATGGCGTTACGTTCCCCAAAAATTTTTTGCAAAACGGCGTTTTTTCGTCTTGACGGAATGAATTTTTTTTTTATGAGAGAATGTCTTTTACGCAGCGTAAAAGACATTCTCCATAAAGCAACATACGTGGAAGAGATTAAGGAGATATTATGGGAGCTTATGTCAACAGTAGCTTAGGTAGTGGAGAAAAAGTTATTTATGAGGCTCACTTTTCCAAAGTTATGTCTATTAATCATTGGAATATTTATGTTTATAGCCGACCTTATTCGTCAATGGACCACTGAAATGGTTATTACAAACAAACGAATAGTTGTAAAAACAGGTCTTATCCGCCGAGAAACTTTTGATAATAGACTTGCAAAAGTTGAGGGAGTGTCAGTTGAACAAGGAATAATAGGAAGAATATTCGGTTATGGATCTGTGACTGTGAGAGGAGTAGGTATAGGTAGCTTAACAATTCCTGGCATTGCAAATGCTCAAGGCTTTAAAAATGCATTTAACCAGGCCTGTGATGAGGCAGAAACCAAATAATATAATATTTTCAGCAACACTTAAGATATTCCGAAGCATATTAAGCGTACGTTTATCGTAAGCGCTTAAGACCGTGTAAAGTTTTTGTGTAAACGCGTTTTCAATTATTAATCGATCCGATGGTTTTAATTGCCGCAATGCATAATAATCATAAAATAACGGAGTATTGACCGACCATCCGTGTAGCGGCGTTGCATACAACGCCGCCACGGTGGGCGGGAGAAGCCAGCCGCGCGTCCGCCGTATTGCCAACGGCAATAGGCGGCGCCCTAATCCATTCTTACATAATACACGCCGCGCCCGACGCCTTCGCGACTGATTTTTCCCTGTTCCACGAGCGCGCTCAGCGCATTCTCCACAGACGCCCTACTAATACTCGGACAAAGCTCCATCACTTCGCTTTTGGTGAATTTGCCAATTTTTAGTTTCACGGCATCCGCTACAATTTCTATCGAAGCGCGTTTTGGCGTAACAAGTTCCATTCTATCTTCAAAATCGCGATAGGCCGCCAATATCGTTCCTAACAGGTATTTGATGAATGGCAGTACATCCTCTTTTTCTTCCATCCATCCGACCTGGCTTTGTGCTAACGCCTCATAATAACTCGCTTTTGTTTTGGCAATCTTGCTTTCCAATGAAATATATCTTCCGACAACATATCCCGATTGATAAAGCAGTAATGTCGTTAATAAACGGCTCATGCGCCCATTGCCATCACAAAATGGGTGAATACACAAGAAATCATGAATAAATACAGGAATGACAAGCAACGGTTCAACAAGGTGATTGCCGATCACGAGGTTCATCGTTTCACACAATTGCTGCATCGCAGCAGCAGTTTCATACGGAGCCGGCGGCGTAAATAATATAACACGTCGGCCAATTTCATCCGTTCCAGCAATATAATTCTGTACATTTTTAAACACACCACCCATACTTAAATTTGTGTGTGCCATGAGAATTTTGTGAAGCTGTAAGATGTAATTGACCTGAATGGGTATATATTCAAAGCTTTCATGAATGAGATTCAATGCGTCACGATACCCGGCAATTTCCTGCTCTGCACGGTTTTTTGGAGTCGTTTTATCTTCGCATAACTGCTTTAACCGAGCATTGGTCGTGCGAATGCCCTCAATTTCATTCGACGATTCCGTACTTTGACGTTTAGCGATTTCGATGAGTTTATCGAGTTCAACAGGATTTTGCTTTAAATAAAGAGCCTGCCGCCCCTTAAACTCATGAATCTGAGCTACAAAACCGACAATTTCACTATCCCAGCAAACATTTACCAACTTTAGATAATCAAAATTTCTCATCGCAAATCCCCTAACAAATTAATTACCACCTAAAAATGCACTAAATTTAGGCGGTAATTAATCCATTAGGCGCAAATCATGCGTTTGTCAACCTCAATAATTTCGCCACGTTGCATGGGATGGGCGCGCCTATCGGCGATACGGCGCGCAATTTCGCCGCGTTGCAACGCGGCTGCATGGGGCGGGCTATTTCCGGCCCACCGTGGCTGCGTTGCATGCTACGCCGCTACGGCTCGCTGAACGGCCGTATTCGCGTTCGTTCCTTGTGTCACATCGCAGAATATAGTTATTCATTTGACGCTATCGAATCAATCGTTTGATAGTATTAAATAGTCTGTTTGCTAGCATCAAACATCAGAACAGTGGTTTTGTCGATCGCCATTTGTGTATTAAAATATATTGCGTGATGTATCGTTGCATCCGCCGTATTGCCTGCGGCAATACGGCCAGCGCGATTTTAATTACGTGGAAATGCAAAATTGACTTTTCTGAGCTCCATCATGGACGGTTGCTCAACATTTTTGCAAAAAAAATCCTCCCGGCGTCGGTGGAAGGATTGATTATACAGATTGTATATATACGATTTCGTAAGAGGCAATGATGGCATTTGTCTTTTCATTGGCAAGGACTTTGTAATGGATTTCATACTCTTTGCCGTCAATATTGAAATGCTCCTTGTAGGCATCGAATTCATAGATTCCATCTGAGGCTTCGCTCTTTTCCACGCGAGTTGGTTCGGCTTCGCTTGTGACTTTTTCGTAGTATGCACGGCAATCGTCGGCATTGATGCCGGTTGCCGTAACTTCCACTTTGCATACCTTGCCAATCGTTTCAGGCCATTTCCAGTCAAGCCTGACACTCTGATGCATATATTCGCAATTTGCCGTCACAGGAAATACGAGCTTCATATCCTCAAGCGACTTCGGATAGACTTCGGAGTGCCATTTGGGGGCATAGCGAAATACATATGACTGCAACATATCATCAAGGTCCGGTACTGGTTCTTCGCCGCGAAAATAATGATCCGCAATATATTTGTAAGTTGCCTTGTTGTCGCCCTGCGAGTCAGCCTCCTTCTTCATTTTGCCATTAAAATACGTACTGGATGTCTCAATCGCGATCCCAAGACCCTTCAATTCATATTCCAGCAACTCGGCACGCGACGGATACTCCGTTATGTCGTTGCGGAAATGGTAAATATAACCTTCATCGACGATGTTCGATCCGTCGGCATCCTCATTCCACTGGTAAATCTGGTGATACTTGTTCGTTGGTTCGATGGCTTTAAAATCGTAGGGCACAAAATAATTTCCAAGTGGAGCATTGGCATAGTCATTAAGTTTGGGAATATGGAAAATCCAGCCATCGGTTGATTTGGCAAACAGCGATGTTTTATCCTTGTCGCCATCAGATGTGAATGTATAGACACCGGGATCCAGTTTTGCCATTTGCTTGCTGAACGAATCCTTGTATTCGGTTTCGCCCTGTTCATTGCCGCCCTGTTCATTGCCGCCCTGTTCGTTGTTGTTCTGTTCCTGATTACCAGTTTCTGTGTCATCGTTTTCGTCGCATGCATTGATAGATGTCATGCCAAATGCCAGACAGAATAAAATTGTCCAAATGCTTTTTCTCATTGTTTTTCCTATGTAATTTTAATTAATGCCCGTTTCGGGGACAATCTTGCAAAATTGCAGATTCAGAATATCAAATCTATATAAACAGTTTGTAAAACTGACTGTAATAGAGTGTCTCAAACTGCGGGTGGTCTTTTAACACAGTCTTTTGCTTATGAATACAATAAGTTTGGCGGTATGTGTGTTACAGTACAGGCAGTGGTTGATTTAATAACAACAGAAATACCGGTAACGCATGAATAGAATACTTGCTGCATCAATGTCTGCGCAGGAATTTTTAGGAATATCGGCATTTTGGAAATGCCGATATTCATTAATTTGTAAGCAAATGATTGTGTCACTGCGCCAATTGGCGCAGAAATCGTTACTTTATTAAATCTTGGGGTTCGGTGTGAATTTCACCCAGATAACCGGACGAATGCCAAACGCATAACCTGAAGCCTGGGTCTGGTGAACTCCGTCATTCCGAATAATGATTGAATGTTCATCGTAATTACCTTTTGCACGAGCCCATACAAAGCCTTCACTGCCATCTTTCCACTTGGATGGCTTATCGTTCAGATATTTAACATATTCAGAATCGCTTAAAATATAGACTTTGTCGATGGTCTCTTTTTCATAGCTGTAATTGGATTTGTCTACAGCCACGCTTACAAGCAGCTCTTTTTCTTCCGGAGAAAATGATGATTTTATGAAATTATTATTTGAATAGTCGATTTGGGCGGCATTGTTGTTTTCATCCAAACCGTTCAGCCATGATCTGAGCGTGCAATTTTCCCAGGTGTTGGCTGCGTTAAATGTTTCATGATATTTTTTTTCAAATAATATATATTTGCTGACGAGCATCATGGTACCATCTTTAACATCCGTCTTAATCCATTCAATGGGAATGACGCTTTCATTGTAAGTATAGGTTCCGATTTCGAATTCAGCATCTGGTTTAAAACAATGGCCATTAAAATAGCCCATATCATCATCAGCACATGCAAAGGTGCAAACGCCATCCATATCCTCATAACCAGGAATACAGGTGCAGCTGCCTGCTATACCGGTTAATTGTTTGCTGCTGTCACAGAAACATGAATCTGTATCGATATCATATATTTCTTTTTGGGAATCGCACTTTTCGATGCAGGTGCTATCTTTCAGGATATATCCCGGTTCGCAAATCAGTGAACATGCTGCGCCTGACTCGCTTTCGATGCAGATGGCTTTGCCGTGGGCATCATCTTTACATGCTTTATCATCGGTCACTTCCACTCTGACGCCATCACGGCAGATGGACAGATTCGTTTGGGGAAAATTGCAGACGATTGAGCCAGGATCGATACTGCTGTCTTCGCCGCATTTTTTCTCAGCACGGCAGCTGTTCATATAAATGTCACAAATCGGCGTATCGGGGTTGATGGCAGCACATTCTGCTCCGTCATCGAATTGTTCATTCACGTTGGAAGAACATGTTTTCAAAACATTGCCGTCGCAGACTGTTTCGCCTTTTCGGAAAAGTCGTCCATTGAAGCTGCAGTCTGTGATAATTGGGCTCTTGCAGATAAACTGTCCCTCATTTTTTTCATCCAAAGCACAGTATTTATCTTCGGAAACGCAGTCAGAAACTGGCGTGATTGCACCATCATTGCAGGTCACGATATTGTTGCCGAAACAACCGTTGGTTCCGTGAAGAATATTGCCGCAGTTTTTATATGCGGAGCATGCGAATTCACCATCACGACAGGCTGGTGTTTCACCGGAACAGGCATTTTCGGCTTCTTTCAGCAAGCCATCATCGCAAACCATGAGCAAATTGTTCTGACATATCTGTTTGCCATCTGGAATGTCGTCACAATTTCGCGGAGTGCAGATTCCGGATGAACAGACACCTCGTGAACATGGTTCCGATGAAACCGTTCCGTCATCTTCACACGTCACAACATCGCCTTTTTCATTGCAGACGGCATCGCCGGGAAGCATCTTTTTACCGTCCACCGAGCAGAATACAATGGATGTATCTTCAACACAGGCCGGTAAACCTGAATTATCGATGCCGCAGACCTGATTAAGATCGCTGCAGGATACGATGTTTGAGCTGCCGTCATCGTTGCATTTGGTTAAAACGCCATCAATGCATTTGGACACACATGGTGTTGATTCAGGAATTACGCAGGCGGCCTGGCTGTTTGGCATGGAACCGCAAATTTTGTTCGAAACAGCGCAATTTTCCTGAATCGACCAGGTTCCATTAGTGCAGGCTTCGACATTGGCTGCGTTACATCGAAGATCTCCTTCGTTACAGAAAATACTAACCGGTGTAACAGAATCATTGCTGCATGCATAAGACACTGAAGCCGCTGCCAGAAATGCAATACACAGATGTTTGTTGCGAATCATGAAAACTCCTGTCTGGAAAAGTGAGTATCGGGGCAGAGCACGGGGATGCGCTCAACCCGTTGAATATAGCAGTTAATAATTCAATAGCCATATTTTGATTACGATTAATGATGAAACGATTCAGGTCGGAAATTTTTCAACTAAGAAGGTTCTACACTTTTGGGTGCGCGCCTATCGCCGTTGGCGATACGTCGCGCGATTTCGCCGTGTTGCATGCAACGCGGCTGCATGGGGCGGGCTATTCCCTCGTTGGAGACGCAAAATTTTGCGTTTCTACGAGGGAATACGCCCTTTTGCGCTCGGCTATTTCCTGTCGGCAACGTGGAGACGCAAAATTTTGCGTCTCTACGTGGTGGTACA
>JAZRWV010000124.1:0-3250 GCA_045599925.1 Myxococcota bacterium | reverse complement strand
TTGTCTGTTTTCAGTTGTCTGTTGTCTATTGTCAGTGGCGTTGCGTACTACGTAGAAACAAATGGGATTCATTTTATTATGCATTGTTCATAAGCATTGCTTTGCAATCACCATTTCATTCGACTATAAGTAAAACTAGATATGAAAACAGTTTATTCATATCTCTTTGAATTAAAAGGATAGAAACATGAAGAAAGAACTATTTATCATTGCGTTGTTAGGTGTGGCATTTGCCGGATGTGACAGCGATTCGGGAACGATTTCAAATATTTATACCGATCCATGTGCGAAGTGTTCATCTGACCAGGTTTGCGTCAATCAAACCTGCTATGATTCAGATGATCCTTGTGCATCCTGTTCATCAGAACAGGTTTGTGTCGACAAAACCTGTTATAATGCGGATGAACCCTGTGCAAAATGTTCCCCCGATCAGACTTGTGTCAAAGACACCTGCCTTGATATCAATGATCCCTGTGCCAAATGTACCTCCAAACAGACTTGCTACAATAATAAATGCGTGAGCAACAACTCGCCTTGTTTGAAATGCCAAAAGAACGAAGTCTGCGTAAACGACGTTTGCTATAACACAGGCCATCCATGCTCAAAATGCAGCGAAAATGAGGTTTGTTATAAAGAAAAGTGTTATGAAGCCGGAGATCCCTGCTTGAAATGTAATGATACAGAAATATGTGAAAACCATGAATGCAAAGAGCCACAAAATCCTTGTGATGCCTGTTTACCCTCCGACACTTGCGAAAACGGAACATGCATTCCATGCGCAACAACAGTTTGTGGCGAAGAATGCTGTTATCCCGGCGATGTCTGTCACCCCAATCACGATTTCTGTACCACCGCATGTGCTGATGGACGTGGACTTTGTGGCTATGAATGCTGTGCCGAAGACATGTTCTGTGCCGTAGGAGATTTCTGCGATAGAAACTGTGAATTCGGATTGAGCTGCGGACCTGATAAAGTTTGCTGCAATGAAAATGAACAGTGTTATCAGGGCAACTACTGTGCTCCCAAATGCGATGAACCACAGGTGTTATGCGGCGAAGAACAGCATGAAGTTTGCTGTGCCCTCGGTCAGGTCTGCGTTAAGAACGAATGCCATACAGATTGTGCCGCCAATACAACGCGATGTGGTGCTGATCAAAACCTTTGCTGTGACAATGCAACACAGATTTGTATTTTCAATAAATGTTTACCCAAAGGAAAAACATGCGAAAAGACTGAAGACTGTGAACTTTGGGAATTCTGTGATCTCGACGGCAGTAAAACATGCGTGTCACAGGATGAAAATGACAATAAATGCGTTTATCGCCCGACCTTTGAAAAATTCGATCCGGTTGTTAAGTGGCACTACAAAGCAACAGTCGAAGGCACGCCGGCAGTTGCCGATATGACAGGAGACGGCATTCCCGACGTCGTATTTGAAACAGAATCGTATGAGCTCGTAGCACTTGACGGCGATACCGGAAATGTTCTTGCCACTACGAAATCACATGTCTGGCATCCCTGGGGCGACCTCGCTCTGGCCGATATCGATGGGGATGGTGTCGTCGAAGCCATGGTTTCAACCGGTGAAACGGGAACCGGAAAATCTGGAATGGGCATTCTCTCTCTCGAACAAAAAGATGGCAAATGGAACTGGAAAGAAGAAAGTTTCCTGAAGATTAAAGACGATTTGCTTAAAAACAACGTTTCCAGCAGCAGATATTACACAGACATTCATCCTGCAGTTGCAGACATCGATGCTGATACAATTCCGGAAATTGTAACAGCCGTTGGCGTTGTAAAAGGCAACGACTTAACCAAATGGCAGTGCGAACTCAATCTTCCTAGCTATACGACATGGTATCGATACGGCATCGTCATTGCAGACCTCGATCAGGATGGTCAAAGCGAACTGATTGCAGACAAAATATATGACAATAATTGCAAAGTATTGGCTGAAATTCCTGAAGGAAGCTGGGGCTTCCCGGCCGTGGCGAATGTCGTTCCCAATAACGGCAAGCCTGGTGAACTCATTCCCGAAATCGTTCGCGTCAAATCCATAAGCAAAGAGACGGGGTATGTCAGCGCCTGGAAAGTTTATAAAAATAATGGCGTCTGGACACAGGAAAAAGTCTGGGAACAGACACATCCCGGTGGCGGCGGCGGACATCCCAATATCGCCGATTTCGATGGCGATACAAAAGCCGAAATCGGTATTGCAGGCGGTAGTGCCTATGCCGTTTTCAAAGGCGAAACCGGCGAAGTCATGTGGAATAAGACAACACAGGATTTTTCAAGCTACAGAACCGGTTCCTCTGTCTTTGATTTCGAGGGCGATGGAAAGGCTGAAGTCGTTTACCGCGATGAATGTTATCTGCGCGTTTACGATGGCAAAACAGGCGATGTCATCATGGAAGAGCCTGTCACATCCGGCACTGTTATCGATTATCCAATCATCGTCGACGTCGATGCTGATGGCAAAACCGAAATCGTCACGACAAGTGCCAGCCATTCCTGCTCATATCCCGCAGGGAAATCGGCGATCGGAGCTGGTGTCATCGTGTACAAAGACAGCCACAGCAAATGGGTTCGCACACGTAAAGTCTGGAATCAGCACTCATATCATGTCACAAATATCAATGAAGATGGTTCTGTTCCTGTCAATGAGTCTGCAAACTGGCTCAACAAACGCCTGAACAATTATCGTGCAAACACACAGCCGGATGATGCCTTTAATGCCCCAAACCTTACCCCTGGAGACCTGAAAGTCGAACAGAACTGCCCGAATTATAAGATGACGGCAACGATTAAAAACGAAGGTTCAAGCAGTGCAAGAAATGTCTGGGTTTCGTTCTATATTCGCGGCTACGATGCCGGTGATGGCAAGACGGATGATCTGCTTCTCGGTTCTGTCCAGATAAAAGAAACGATTCAGCCGGGAAGTTCTGTCGATATTTCTTATGATTGGGACGGTTCAGGTACACTCGTTTCATCAGGAACAAAAGTGGATTTCGCCAAAGCTCCGCTGAAAATATCATTCAGTGTCGATGATGCCCCGGACAAGAGTACTGCGGATTTCTATAATGAATGCGTAGAAGATGACAATGATTCCGAAGCAAAGTCGGTCGAAGTTTGTGTTGGTGAAATCAACTAATATTGTGGCGCGGCTATCTTACGATACGCCGCGCATTGGGCCGGGCTATCGCACATGGAAACGTTCATGACGCATCTCCACGTGCGATACGCCCGGCCA
>JAZRWV010000123.1:0-2650 GCA_045599925.1 Myxococcota bacterium | reverse complement strand
TGCTGTGGCCATCAATGCTATGGCCATCGATGCTATGGCCATCGATGCTGTGGCCATCGATGCTTATTTTTCCGTCCTGCTTCTTTTCTCTCATGGCTGCACTATGCTTTCCTTCGATGATGCTCTTCGTGTTCGTGAACTTTACCGCGCTTTGGGGTCTCTCGCGGCTGTTTCTCGTTTAACTGGCTTCGATGTGAAGACAATCAAGCGTGCTCTTTTTCGTGATTATTCTGCACCTGCTTGTCGTTCCCGGTCTTCTGTTATCGATGACCGCCTCGCCGACCTTATCACGGCCAATCGTTCCGCTCTTAATTTGAGCGCGAAAAATAGACTCACGCCGGCGCGTGCTCATGAGCTTCTTTTGTCCGTTGGTTTCGATGTCTCTCTTCGTACCGTCGAGCGGCGTTTTAAAATCGTTTCTGAACGTCTCGGCGCCTCCATTGCTCGTCCGGCATCTCTCTTCCTTTCCGCTCCTCCGGGCGCTTTCCAGGTCGACTTCGGCCTTGTGAATGCTTCGTTCTCTGGTGACGTTCGCACGGTCTCTTTGCTGATTTGTTCCTCAGCCTATTCTAACGGCTGTGCCGCTGTCGTCTGTCGTGCCCAGGATGCTGTCAACCTCTTCTGGGGGCTCGATGCCTGCTTTGTCCAGCTTGGCGGCGTTCCTCCCTTCCTGCGCTTCGACAATCTCGCCCCCGCGATCTCCTCCTTCCGGCGTGGCAAGGTCAAGACCGACGCTTTCTCACGCTTTGAGCTTCATCACGGCTTTGATTCTGAGTTCTGCAACCCTGCGTGCGGCTGGGAAAAAGGCAACGTAGAAAACAAGGTTCAATACATCCGCGAGCGCTTCTTTGTGCCTGTACCTGTCGTTCCCTCTGTCGATGCTCTAAACCGTTCGCTTGCGTCTTGGTGTGTCGATGATATGCGGCGCGATCATTACCTGAAGCGGAGGCCAATCTCTGATCTTTTCTTGGAAGACCGCGCCGTCCTGCTCCCTTTTCGTTCTCCCTTTGATTACTGGGAAACAGTCGGCGCTCGGTCTGATGCTCGGGGCTTCGTCGCGTTCCGTGGCAATCGTTATTTTGTCGATGAAAATTCGGCGCGGCGCTCTGTCGTTGTTCGTGCTTCTGTGGATAAAGTCGAAACTTATTCACAAGATGGCGACTTGTTATCCACAAACCCGCGTTCCTACGGCTCCGGCGCTGTTGTCCAGTCGGCCTCGTCATTGGCTCGTCAGCTTGCTTCCAAAATTAATGGGCTCGGTTATGTAGGACGCTCGCGCGATGATGGCCTCGCCCTTCGTGATGCACTCCGGCCTCTCGATACTTCCGATCGGGTGGAGTTTATCCAGCGTTTTTTGGCTGGGGATCGTCTTTCGGATATTCTCGCCGCTGTCGAGGCGCAACGCGCGCCGCTGTTCAAATATAACGCTCTTGTCAATGGTGATGATGATGGAAAACAACCCCGAATTACTGCGGCTTTGCTCGCGGCTCAAATTAGGAACGGCAATAAATGATTTGTGCCTTCCTGCTTCTGAACAAAAGACTGTTACACGTGCCCTTTCTGCTGTTGAATCTGACCGGAAAATTAAAGCCTTTGCCCGTTCTCTCAATGCTGCGCACCTCAATCCTTCCCGAACTCTTGAAAACTACGATTTTGGTTCCTTCGAGTTTCCCGAACTGCTCCCCCAGGCTGATTTCTGTTCCTGCGGTTTCATCGGGCGCGCTGAAAATATAATCATGTTCGGGCCTTCTGGGACTGGCAAAACGCGCCTTGCAAACTCCGTTGGTGTTGAAGCTGTCCGTCGTGGCTTTCGCGTGCTCTTTGTGACTATTTCCGACTTCGTCGCCCGTCTTTCTTCTGAGTACATGCGCGGGCGTGCTTCTGAATTTATCGGCAAATTGAAGCGCATTGATCTGCTAATTCTCGATGAATTCGGCTATATTTCTATGGACAAAACCGCCGCCGAGCTCCTTTTTCAAGTCGTTTCTGCCTTTTACGAAAAGCATTCAATCATAATCACATCTAATCTGCTTTTCGATGATTGGGGGAAGATGATTCCCGACCCGGCTCTCGCGACCGCCTTGCTTGATCGCATTATTCAATATTCGCACCTACTGCGCTTTTCTGGTGAATCGTACCGCTTAACGCATTCACTAATAAAATAATGCCGTGGGCGGGATTTGAACCCGCAACCGTCGGTTTATAAGACCGCTGCTCTGACCCTTAAAGCTACCTCGGCTTGTCGGGGCGTTTTATCTGTCGCCCGTCGGGGCGTTTTACGTGTCGTTAAACAAGCAAGGCCCCCTAAATATTAGTTTTTCAAAATTTCAGGTGCATTTGACATATCAAACGCCTCTGCCCCATCAAACATATTTGAAGTATCCGCATCCTCACGAATCTTCCACTTTCCTAATGGCTGTTTGAAAGATTTAGCACCACTGAACATCTCACTGAATTTGGATGCATGAGTTATGTCCCAGTTTTCCAGCGGCTGATTAAACGCATTGGCATGCCAGAACATATCGATAAACTCACTGACTTTTGACGTGTTCCAGCTTTCCAGTGACTGATTGAACACCTGCGCATTTGAAAACATCCAGCTCATATTCGTCACATTTGAAGTGTCCCAGCCATCAAGCGGCTGATCGAA
>JAZRWV010000122.1:0-6095 GCA_045599925.1 Myxococcota bacterium | reverse complement strand
CAATCTGGGCAAACTAAATTGATAATCCAACTCATCCCACATCATCACAGATAGGCAGCTTATTTTTACGGATGCTGTCAACGGCGTGGTGTATCCACCTCTATCCAAGAGCCCCCGGCTGAATAGTTACTATCAATTGGTACAACTCAGCCGGGGCTCTGCCCCGGGGACTCAGTTCACAATATGAAATGAACTTCGTTTCCCGTGCCTTCCGGCTCTCCAACTCGTTCATTTCATTTGTTCACTGGGCTCTGCGATGCCAGCCGCCCACAGGGCGCCTGCCTTCTCGGCCCCCCGCTTAAGGGCTGAGCCCTTAAGAATCCTCAATGTTTAAGCTGCGATGCCAATATTTCAGCTTAAGCCATATTTTCGTTAAGCGCGTGTAGGGGGCCCCGTCCCCATTCCGATAAAAGCCTTGTTTCTGGCTATATTTCAGTTTTCCTTTCTTTACCTCGGCTGAGCTGTAACACATTTCATGCTGATCCCATAAAAACGGCTTGAGAATATGCAGGCTTACTGATATTTTTAAGTTGTTGACGTGTGTTAACGTCAGTATTAGACGGATTAGGGATTCAACATGAAAACAAGAATTGTAGCCAGTTTCCTTCTCACTGTACTTCTGTCAGGTCTAGCATTTATGTCGGCCGCTCAAGCACAGGTTGGTCCTGATTTGACCAAAGCAAACGATCCAAATGCAGCTCAAGGGGAATGGATCTGGGGACTCCTGGACGATCCTGTTTTGTTAAATGGAACAACCGCCATTATTGCTGACAAGGAGACGCCATCCACGATTTATGTCGGTGGACCTGGATTCATCGGTAAAACCAATGATTCCGGAGCAACCTGGACTCAGACATTCAGTTTTAGCAATAATGCCATTCTGTCAAAATCTGAAGTTGATTCCGAAGATCTGGAGTCCGAAAATGGCTTATCTTCTCTGACAAATGAGCAGCGCATTGAAATTCTGCGCGATTATTTGCAAAAAGAACTTGAGGATGAGCTCGATGCGGAATCCGCAGAATCCCTGCTCGAAGACATCACAGATGAAGAAATTCTCGATGCTGATTCCATTGAAGACATTGAGCTTCTCAAAGATCTTGATCTCAAAATGGAATCCGATCTTCTGCATGTCCTTGCCGAAGCAGAACTCACCAATGGTGCCAATATTTCGGAATTCGATTCCTTTATCAATCGATATATTATTTTGAAAAACAGTGGTGCTGAAGAAGAGACTGCCATAGAAAAAGCAGCCTCCAATTCTTCGGTATGGAATTTTGTTTCAGCAGGCCCCATAACTTATGCAGTGACATCTGACGCCATTTATATGACCAGCGATAAAGGTCAGACATGGCAGACATTCCTCTCAACCCAAGAAAATAGTGCTATCCTTTCATTTGATGTTTCCGAATCAAATCAGATGTTTGCCATTGGAACAACCAGTGGTCTGCTTTTCACGAGAAATGCAGGAAACGACTGGATTCAGCTCAATGATGTCATTCAGGGTGCTGTTTTCCGCATCGATATTCAGAATGAAAACAACGTCTGGGTTCTGACAACCGATTCGATATACCACTCGACGGATGAGGGATTGACCTGGAATACGACAAATCCGCCGTTAGGTGGAAATGAAAAAGTCATTGATGTCGTTCCAGGCATGACCGGTATTCTTGTCCTGACAAATCAGGCACTTTATTACTCTGGAGATAATGGAATTAAATGGGAACAGATTCCGTGCGGCCCCTTCTCGGATGAAATCATTCAGCAGATTGTGCCAACCGATCCAATGCTTTCGTCGTTTATTGTACGCACAGATTCCCATGTATATCAATACACGGCTAATGGCTGGGTCTCACTCAATGACATGCTTTTTGCCGTCGATTTAGGACAGCTTGTTCTGCTCAGTGACGAGTATTCATTGGCCGCAATGGCAACCACATCCGGTGTATGGCTTGCACAAAATGTGAGACAGCTTGCCATATCCGAAGAATACAAGCAGCTGTTTGCGACCTGGGCTAAAGAGCCGACGGATTATGAAGTCATTGAACGTGCACTTGAAACCCATTACCTCGATGATTCTGTAGAACACCGTTGGGGGCTGAGAAGCCGTCTAGCCTGGCTGCTTCCGACGTTAACATTCGATTACGTCCATCTCCAGACGAACTCTGACCGTTCAAAAGTTACAGCAACTTTTACCGATCTTGCTGCTATGAATTATCAGGAAACGCTCACATTTGTGCGTCAAAAGCAGACTTATTGGCAGGTAATGGCACGATGGAACATCGAGATTGCCAAAGGTCAGAAAACAGAAATTGCAGGCGACAAACAGGAAATTACACTGAAAAGTCGACGAACGTCCTTGATCAACAATGTCAAAAAGCTGATCAAAAAGCGCCGTGCAAGTCAGGCGACACTTATTCTCAACATTCCCAAGCTACCGGAAAACAAGATGTCGACGAAGAAAAAGTATGTCAAAGCGACACTTGCACTCCAGGAAGCTGAAGCATCACTGCATTATTTAACGGGAGGATATTACATCCCGGCAGTTCATCCCGAAAATCTCTCAAAGTAATTTTCCGGTTTTTGTTCCGGAGCAACATATAACAGGAGAAAATCTGTATGAAACGCATCATTTCACTCTGTCTTGCTGCTGCATTTGTGGCTGCACCCATTAGTTTTGCCTCTGCCCAAAGTGCTCAGGAAATCATGAACAAATTCAGCCACGAACCGACCATTGAAGCCACAATGGATGCTGCGGTAGCATATGCGGGATTAGGCAATGATCGCCTTGAGAGCCTTTATGTTCGTGCAGGTGCGGCAAACGCTCTTCCCAAGAGTGTATATTATGAGTTTACAGAAAGAGATCGCGACACAGACAGACCTCAAAAACAGCTGACCTATAATGCTGAAAATGATGAAAACCAAAATTATACGGCTCGTAAAGATACGATTTACAGGGAAGATCAGGATTATCAGCAGCACAAAGTCCGAGCCACCTGGGATTTGAGCAAACTCGTTTACAATAGTGAACAGAAAGGTATTGTATCTTTGATGGCAAGTGCATCCACTCGCCGTGACAAACTCCTCAAAGATGTCACCAAAGCTTATTATGCACGTCGCAAAGCGCAGATCGATGCCACATTAAATCCGCCCACCGATATTGCCCAAAAGCTCGATTCAGATCTTAAAATTCAGGAATTGACAGCCACTCTCGATGCCATGACCGGCGGCTGGTTTTCTGAACAACTTCGCAACAATCGCCACTAAACGTCATGCAATTGAAAGCTCCCGCGCTGAGTTTTTTCGTCCTGATATTCATACTTTGTTCATGCAATACCAAGGACATGCCAGGCAATGTAGCATCCGATAGTGATATCGCTGTTACCGCAGAACCCGAAAACGCAGCCCCCAGAAAACTTCCTGCTCCTCCTGGGGAGCAGGGCCCCATTCTCATTCGTTTAACTGACAATTTTCCCACTCAAATCTTTGCATCTGCTGCCAGCGAATCTCATATTGCCATCGCGTTACAAAGTGATGTTCGCGATATTTCACTATGCACAGAAACTGAACTTCCCATATGTTTTCAGGGAATGGGTGTTGTTGTACAAAGACTCAATCCAAATCAGCCTAAAGCTGTTAAACTCTACGAATCTGATACACAATCCGGAAATCGTATTGATGACGTGGCGACAGACGGAAAGAATTTTGTTTTTGCACTCAGTGAAGGCAAATATGTCGGCGACACTCCTGTTGCAAAACTCGTCATCGTCGATGAAAATGCAGCTATTACGCGAGATATTGTTCTCTCTGCGCCTGATATTCACATCTCCAGAATTTCGCTTAACACATTGAATGATGGAAGAATTCTTGTCTGTAAAGCATATGAACGCATTCCAGGACCTCCCGGCCTTATCTGCGAAAAGCTCGACATTTCGACAGGAAAAACATCTCCAGCGGCTACCATTCAAACGCAATCACCTATCCGAAATTTCGATATTTCAATTCATGATGAACATATTCTGGCAGCATGGATTGAGTCCGGTTATGCCTATGCTGCATTTCTGGATACCCCAAACGACAAGCTCGAACTCGGTCTGGCAACAGCAGTAAAACCCCGCATTGCTGCTGGACTTGATGATTTTGCAGTCATCTGGCAAAGCGACGATGCACAGACACATGTCGATAAAATACCAGTTTCAGGCGCGATAAAATCCATTCAACGCCATTCTATGCTGCTCAGTGGTCTTGATTATCGTTCTATTGGTGGAATTGTTGCCGTCTCTGAAGGTTATCTGTTCGCATTCAGACATCAGAATACTCAGCAAATGGCTCTGATTTCGACTGATTTTAAAACCTGGAACCTTCTCAATAATAGCAATAGCTGGAGAATGCTCAGCGATTATGCAAGTCTGGATATTCAGGAAGCGCATTCCGGAAAAATTCTCTGGCAAACAGCAGAATCAATCGTCGGAATCCAATAGAAAACCCCGCAAATTTGCTTCAATCCCAAGGCTGTGAGATAACTTGCCTCCGGTTGTGATTTCTTTACTGGGGAGGCTTGGGTTCATGAAAATAGATAAGATTAAAGCGTGGCGAATTCCTTTGATCGTTTTTGCATTCGTTTGCATTGGCATACTGACTTTTGGTGTCGTTCAGTTCTGGGCAAAAGGCCATATCCCTGAATCAGATATTCTCGATCTGAGCATTGCACAGTCCATTCAGAATGATTCGCCACGCGCTACACTTAAACAGCAGGTCGATGAACCGTACCACTACGATTTCTTTACACTGCTTGAACAGCCGGTTCCCGATCGCGCGCTCCCTGAACTCGAACTCGAACAAAACCCAGCAATTAAAGCAAAAGCTCGCCATAGCCTGAATAAACTGTCCGGCAAATTCGCCATTCAGGTTTCTTCCTTTAAAAATGCTTCTGATGCACAGACTCTCGTCCGCCAACTCAATGTTCAGGGGTATCATGCCGTGGTAACTTCCGATTCAGCCGATGGACAAGGATGGTACAGAGTTCGTGTAGATGGTGGTGCCAAACGTGAACAGGCCGAATCACTTCAGGCAAATATCGAGAAAAAAACCGGTTTAAAAGGCTTTGTCGTTTCACTGTAATTCAAATTTTTCTCATAAAAAAAAGCGCAGCTTTAAAAGCTGCGCTTTTTTATTCATATTGAGAAACATTCGCACAACTGACTACACATAAAGAGCAAGATCACAATTCAAAGCCGGCGTATGAAGCTTTTCAATTGCACGTGCTTCAATCTGACGAATGCGTTCACGCGTCAGGCTAAACTCACGACCGACCTCTTCAAGCGTATAAGCATTTGCTTCACCAATTCCATAACGAAGCCGAAGGATTCGTTCCTCTCTCGGAGTCAGTGTGTTTAACACCTTCGAAATTTCCCCCGTCAATGCTTCTTCCGAAAGATGATCGAGTTGTGTTGAGGCTGTAGAATCTTCAATAAAATCGCCTAAAGAACAATCTTCATCATCACCAATGGGAGAATCCAGAGAAACCGTAATCCTCGAAATATTGAGCATCTTTTCAACCTGGGCTTCATCCATATCGAGATGCTTCGCGATTTCTGCAGTCGAAGGTGCATGACCAAGTTTCTGTTCAAGAAGCCGCGATGTACGAACGATGCGATTAATAATTTCCACGAGATGAACAGGAATGCGAACCGTACGCGACTGATCCGCATAAGCTCTGGTGATGCTCTGTTTAATCCACCATGTCGCATACGTTGAGAATTTATGACCACGTTTGTAATCGAATTTTTCAACAGCTCTCATCAGACCAATATTACCTTCCTGAATGAGATCCAAAAGCTGCATGTTTTTACGGGCATATCGTCTCGAAACCAAAACCACCAGTCGAAGATTGGCTGTAATCATCACTGAACGAGCCTTTTCGTAACGGGCATTTTCAATTTCTATTTCGTGAAGACAGCTCTCAAATTTGTCGAGATCACCAGCAGTCTGCGCAAGTTTCTCGCGTTCTGCCTGATAAGCATTCCATAACGCAGCATATCGCTGATACTGACCATCACTCACGATGAATCTGCATTTTTTATGAGCCGCAAATTTCT
>JAZRWV010000121.1:0-4435 GCA_045599925.1 Myxococcota bacterium | reverse complement strand
GTGAATTTTGATGCATCCGACTCATCCTTTGCACCATAACCGAGCTGAGCCTTCAGCTTGTCAGAACAGCCACCGGCAACATTGGTGCAACCTTCTACGAAAACACGTCCGTAGACATCTGCTGAACCATTTTCGAGGATTTCAATATTCTCCTCAGGCCAATGAATCTGACACCATGGAATCGTTAGCTCAGGTGGCTTCGGCGGTTCATTAACTTTTAATGTTCCGGTTTTGGCTATATCAAAACTGTCTGAATCAACCGTATCGCAATAGACTTTTGTCTCGCCACCATCAAGGCTAAATGCATATGCAATCTTATATTCACCAGCTGTTGGCGGAGCAATGAGCGACCCGACAAACTGATCATTCTTATTGCCTGCCTCATAAAAGTCATAGTCAAACGATGTTTCGACAAACTGATATTTATCAATGGTATCACCAGCTTTGCCATAACCAACATAACCCGTCAGATTCGTGCATCTGCCATCCTCTTCCGTACAGCCTTCAACATATGCCTGGGCATAAATCGGTTCACTCACGCCATTTGTCGTTACTTCAATCGTATGATCGAGATACATCTGACACCAGGATACCGAAAGTTTGTCATCCTTTACGATGAGTGATGCGGCATTTTTAATATCAAAACCTTTGAGATTGTCGAAATCGCAATAAGTCCAGGTTTGACCGCCGTTTGTACTGAATCGATAGACGACATCATAACCGCCAGGTTCGTTCACAGTCAGTTTTGCATAGTATTCATCGTCTTCACTTGTCGTCAATTCAGTGTTGTAATCAGCCGAAATATACGTAAAGTTCTCAAGGCTGTCACCTTTGAGACCGTATCCGACTTGTCCCGTCACACTTTCACAATGTTTTTCGCCTTCAGTACAACCTGCCGAGTAGATTCTTCCATACCAGAAATCTGTTTCTTCACCAGCCTTTATCGTCTGTGATTCAGGCCACTGAACTCGACAAAAGTCGATGGAATCCTCATCTTTGGTCACTTTTAATTTGGCTGCTTTGGACATATCAAAGCCATCTTCATTGTCATAATCGCAATATGTCCAGTTGCTTCCATCAAGACTAAAACGATATACGACTGCGTAATCACCAGGTTTTGTCGGTGTTACAGTTGTCATATACTCATTATTGTTCATCGGAGGATAATGACCGAGATTGAGCTCCGCATCCTTAAACGTAAAGCCAGAGGCATCCACAGCATTCGGATCACCATATCCGACCTGAGCTTTGAGATTTTCACAACCGGAATAAGGATAACCAGTGCAATTCTTCACATATGCATGTCCATAAATCAAACCGGATTCGTGATTGGCTCGAACAGTCTGACTTTCTGGCGCCTGAACGCGACACCACTCGACCTCAGTTCCAGGTTCAGGAAGTGTATCTACACGCCAGACAAACGCATCTGATGTCGAAAACATGTTGTCATCTGTTGTGTCGCAATACGTCCAGGTTTCACCGTCATCGATAGAAAATCGATAGAAAATCGCATATTGCCCGGCAACATCCGTGCTGAGACTGGCCTTGTATTCATCGTGATATTCACCACCACTGCCATCATATTTGTCATTGATTTCAGCATCTTTCCAATTGAAATACTCACTAATGGACTTTTCATCGGAAAGCGGCATGGCACCGTAACCAATCTGGGCTTTCAAATCCTCACACTTGTTTTGATAATTCGTGCAGTCTTCCACATAGGCCTGCGCATAAATTTCGGTCGTCTGTTTCCCAACATTTGTGGCTTCAAATGTCGAACCATTCACAATTCGACACCAGCCCACGGTTTTCTTGACCACTGGTTCAGGTGCTACGACGACATGACCTGTTTTGGCCATATCAAATCCATCGCTCGAACCATTGGTGTCACAATATTTCCAATTCTTGCCGTCAAGGCTGAAACGATAAGCAATCTGATAGGCACCATCGGGAACGAGAAGTTCGTCGACCATATACTCATCGTTGTTATCAGCCGCAGCATCATTGAATTCAGGATTGCGAACAGCCGGCTTCCATTCGAATTTGGCACTATCCTTTTCAAGCTCATTAGCATACCCCACCTCAGCCTGAATGCCATCGTGAGAACCGACCGCCCCGGTTTTTCCGCCTTCATAAACCTGTGCATACGCTTTTATCGATTCCCCAGACTTTATCGTCGGTTCAACCCAAGTCAGCTGACACCAGTCAATCTCATTGTCATTTGAACTTTCTTCGAGATAAGCAAACGTTCCGGGTTTGAGTATTTTATCACCCACTTTAACGGTCACGAGAACTGTTCCCTTGCCTTCTGGAACATTTGCCGTCACTTTCTCTGCCTCTGCAGAAGCCGGTGCTGAACATTGACTTCCAAAACATACTTCCGAAGCCTTCTCGAGGTTTTTGCCCGTAATCGTCACTACAGTTCCGGCTTTGCCCGTCGTCGGATCCAGCGAACTCACGGATGCTTCGGCTACTGGATTGTTATTGCAACTCTCGCCTTCACACGGCTGCTCTTTGCAATTCTCGCCTTCACACGGCTGCTCTTTGCAATTCTCACCTTCACATTTTGGATCGTCTTCTGAACTGCCGGCACATCCGACAAAAAGAAGACATGATGCTGCCAAAATCACTCCAGTTTTCCAATGTTTCATTGAAATGCTCCTTAAAAAAAATCCGCATATTCTGCGGTTAAAATACCACTTTTAATATAACGGATTCTTATATGTTTTCTAATGAATTCACATTTTTTATGAATTTTATTTTCTGATGTCTCTGCGCTATTTCGCAAGCTCAATACGCGCAGACTTCGCCGGACTATTGCTTGCAAATACAAATGAATGAAAGGTTCAGATATTTTCATGCAATATCTGAACTTTTTGGGGATTTGCTCGCAATACATCCGGCGTTATTTTTTATCGTTTTGCAACGAAAATAAATCCACGTAACGGCATAGCATGCTACGCCGCATTACTTCACCTGTGCGCCAGGAGCTCTCAAAATCGTCGAAGGCAGCTCCAACCCTGCGTCATCGCTCGCGGCGAGTATCATGCCCTGCGACATAATCCCAAACATCTCGCGCGGCTTGAGATTTGCAACAACAAGAACCGTGCGGCCAACCATCGAATCCGGTTCATAGAACTTCGAAATGCCGGAAACGATTTCAACCGGACCTTCTGGCAGGCCGATTTCCACTGTACTGTGAAGCAACTTGTTGGATTTCTTCACTTTTTCGCAGGCGAGTACTTTGCCGATGCGAATATCGAGCTTCTCGAAGTCTTCGAATTCGATCAAATCCTTAAGTGGACGACGAACGATTTCCGCGACTTTTTGCTCTTCAACCTTTTCCTCGCCAGGAATTACGGCTGGTGCAGCCTCTACTGGTGCTTCGACGACGAGTTTATCGAATGTTTCGCGTTCCGGACGCAGATAAGTCTTTTCGACCTTTGCGATGACGTTGCCGTCGCCGAGCTGCTTGTCGATATCGCAAAGATTCTGGTCTTCGAGGCCGAGCTGAGCAAAGATTTTCGCCGAGAAATCGGGAACAACGGGCTTGATGGCAATCGCGATGAGGCGCACGACTTCTGCACATGCGGTCACAATCGCGCGAGCTTTCTCGGGATCGGCAGCGTCGCCCTTCAAATATACCCACGGTGCCTTTTCCTGATAGAAGAGGTTCGCGGCATCGCCAACTTCGCAAATCGCCTTGACGGCACCAGCCGTGTTCAGATTCGCATACATATCAGCGATTTCGAGCACTTTGGCTTTCGCATCCGCAATGAGTTTGCGGCAGTCATCGTCAAACTTCGCGCTCGAAAGCTTGCCGCCGAGTTTGCCTTCGGCAAACGTGAACGAACGGTTGTGCAGATTGGCCAGGTTGTTGATAAGGCCGGAGCAGACGCGGAAATAGAAGTCTTCGATGTTGAGATCGATGTCTTCGACGCCAGTCGAAAGCTTTGCAGCGAAATAGAAACGAAGATAAGCAGCCGGAAGAACTTCGAGATATTTTGAAGCGAGTATAAACGTACCGCGAGATTTGCTCATCTTGGTGCCGTTGACGGTCAAAAAACCGTGTGCGTGAACGTGGCTCGGCAGCGAATAGCCGGCAACCTTAAGCATGGCCGGCCAGAAAAGTGTATGGAAATAAATGATATCCTTGCCGATGAAATGCCAAATCTCGGTGTCTTTGTCTTTCCAGTATTTATCGAGCGATTCGCCGTTGGCTTTGCACCACGATTCAGTTGTCGCAATGTACCCCATCGGTGCATCCATCCAGACGTAGAAATATTTGTCGGGATGACCAGGAATTTCGAAGCCGAAATAAGGTTTGTCGCGGGAAATATTCCAGTCCTGAAGGCCTTCGTCGAGCCAAGTTTTGACGAAATTTCGGACTTCGGGGTCGAGTGCGTCGGAATCGGCAAATGCGCGCAGTTCCTCA
>JAZRWV010000120.1:0-4203 GCA_045599925.1 Myxococcota bacterium | reverse complement strand
TGTTGTGAAGGCTGTGATTCCTCGGCATGGGGTAATGAAACAGGCGTATTTTCAGGAACCTTAATTGATATTTGTTCAACAGTTTTTTCAGGTTCAAGTCGGAGGCCAAGCGGTCTTAGGAAGACAACTGTGGTACCCAACTCCTTGGCTCACAGAACGACATGGCTACGATCCGACTTTGTTGTGAAGGCTGTGATTCCTCGGCATGGGGTAATGAAACAGGCGTATTTTCAGGAACCTTAATTGATATTTGTTCAACAGTTTTTTCAGGTTCAGCCATGACAGGAGCTGCAGATGTCTCCAAAACGGGTTCTGAAACTGTTTGAACTATTGGTTTGGAACCTATGACTGGCTTGTGAATCAGAGGTTTGGGCAGTTCTGGACTGCTCAAAGGCTTTTGTTGCAGAGCTTTGGCTGTTTCAGGTTCAGGCACAAGTCCATAAGCCGCGCGAGTAAGCTGGCTCTGTGAACGATACGATTTGGATTCAAAATGCTGTCCAAACGAAGCCCTTGTGTTATGTTGACCAATTTCAATTGAATCAGGACCATTGATTTCAACGAGATCGGATGTATTCTCGTTCACAGGCACCGGCTGGCTGATTTCAATAAGCTCATCAGATGCCTCAGGAGACTGAATTTCTATCTGTTCACTTTGGGCATAATGATTAACAGCCGGCTGTTGTATTTCAACAAGATCAGATTCTGAAACAGAAATATTGGCTGTCTGGGACTCATCTGGGGCTGAATCCCCAAACAACTCTTCAAATTTGTCGGGGTCGAGTAGTGATGAATCCACCATTTGTGTGCTGCTCTTCATCAACAGCTCATCCGGCTGTTCTTCCGATTCATCTTCGACATAGAGCAAAATGCTTCCGCACTGAAGCTCGCCAATGAGTTCAAGTTCACTGCCAGGGTGCAGATGAAGTCCGTCGACGAGTACTTCGGCATTCGAATATCCATTGCTTCTGTCTTTGACAAAAAGTTTGCCTTCACGCCAGATAATTTCCGTCTGAACATCAAAGACGGTAACATCATTGGTCTGAACTGTACATGTTTTGCTCCGGCCTATCGTACAATTCGGGAAAAGACAGTCCAGCTCAACGGTTCTAACGGTTCCTTCATCATCGCAGTAAGTGAGTTTGACTGGCGGTGCCTCCACTTCCACTGAATCGGTCTGTGCTGGCGAAAGTGAGGGTGCTTGTGTGGCTGCAACAGGTTTTACTGGCGAATTGACTGCAATCGTGCTCAAGGATTCAAATTCGAGCTGACGCTTGAGCGCCGGATTGACGTCTTGAGAGGCTGAAGCTTTTTTTGCCGATGCAGACGGAATCTCCGGTGCATGCATTGTATTGGGGAGAAATGATTCTGCCGGAGACAAATTCTCATATTTGATTGCTTCGGAATTTGACATCGGCATCTCGCCTTCAACACAAATCTCGAAGTCGCCGCACATCAGACGGTTGCACAATTCAAGCTCTTCATTCGGCATCAGCCGAATGCCGTCAACCCACGTGCCATTTGTCGTGTGCACATTCGGTGGATTGGTGACGAAAAGTCGATCTTCCCGCAGGGTAATAATGGCATGAACTCTCGATACAGAAGGGCGCGACGTCTGAATGGTACAATCTGGATTCCGACCAATGGTTATCGTTGGCCGTTCTTCACTTAGGTCAATCGATCTGACCACACCAGTTTGAGTTTTGAAGAATAGTTGAATCATGCAGGCGGCTCCTCTCGGCAATCATTTGGGAAAACGTCGTCACCATTGAAGACAATTCCACTTGTTTTTTATCACATTTGACGCAAAATGACGAGGTATGTTTGATACTCACCTTGTGTCGGCATTTGCCGACACTACGGTTCGCATGTCTGGCTATTGGCCATAGGCCAATACGCCAGACACGCGGTCTATCGCTTCGCGATACGACCGCGCAATTCCATCGCCCGTTGGGAAGGGGGGCCGCCTTTGGCGGCCGGCTGAGGGGAACAAAACAATACGGCTACGCTTCTAGTGTGCATATAAAATATTGCGGATTCCAAAGTGCTAAGCACTTTGGTGGAAGTGCGCGTATTTCGCCATCCAGCGAATGGCGAAATATGCGCAGAGCTTGTCAAGCAAATGAAATGCGCAAGGTAAAGAGCCGGTAGACGCGAGAAACGAAACGGTTTTTATTTTGAGAACTGAAGAAAGCACCCCGGCAAAGTAGTAACACAACGACTAAGTAACAAAAATATGGAAAACCCTAAATTTATGCTGTAAATTACGGTCAGACCGGAATAGTATTTCGACTCCCCCGGTTAAAGTAGTTTCTCTAATATTGTGTTGGATGAATATACTCGTTAACACAATTATCTTTAGATAAACAACAGAATATGCCGTTCAGGAAAAGACTAATACCGTTCATTAACAAGCATGTCATGAGAAAATATCTGTTTTTCACGTTAATAGCATTTGCCGCTTCTGGCTGTACACTTTCAGAAGTAGAGGAAACTGGTGCCCCCTGTCCCCCAATGGATGCTGGCGAGAATGCTGAATTGAGTTATATTCAGGATAAAAGCTGCACGAAAGACTCTTGTTTGACGGACCACGATTTTTCGAACAATTTCATGCAAAGAGTTTGTCCGGTTATTTATCCCAACTGTGCGCAGGATAAGGATTCAAACTGGTATTGTACGACAATCGCGTGTAAAACCGGTGAACATGTTAGCAATGGCAGTTGTGTGAAAGATACTGTAAATGCATGCAGTTCAGACGAAAATAACTGTGAAGAGTCAGCAGGCTGGAAAAATGGCGACTGCATTGACGGACGCTGTGTTCCCTCAGAATGCAAAGACAAATACGAACTCAGGGACGGCAAATGTCAGGCAAAAGAAGGCGTTCTTCTGTGTCCAGTTGGCACTCATTTCTTCAACGATGATTGTGTCGTCAATTCCGTCGAAAATTGCGGTGCACATGATCGAAATTGCGAAGAACTACCTGGCTGGAAAACAGGCGTCTGTTCAACCGATGGAAATTGTATTGCCCTGTCCTGCGAAGATTGGTTTGACCTTGAAAACAATCAATGCATCGCCATCAATTCATGTCCTGAAGGCATGTATTATTTTGAAGGAAAGTGTGCAAATAACTCGCCTCAACACTGTGGCGGCGAAGACCGGAATTGTGAGGTGCTCGAAAAGGGATGGCTTGATGGAGACTGCATCAATAGCCGCTGCGTTCCTTCGCTTTGTCAGGAAGGATATTGTCTGAATGTCGATCGTTGCGAAGAAGGAACAGCCAATCTACTCGCATGCGGCATCAAGGGGGATGCCTGCATTACGTGCGAATCCAACCAAACATGTGAACAGGGCAAATGCATTGATTCCGGCTGCCCATCGAATTATCACGTTTATGCCGGTGAATGTGAAGAAAATACGGAAGCCAACTGCGGTGAACATGGTGTCGTGTGCGATGCGAAAAGCATTCCCGGAAGCACAAATGTAGCTTGCGAAAACGGTTTATGCAAAGCCCTTTTATGTTCACAGATGTATCATTCCTATTCGAATAGTTGTGAAGAAAATTCTATTGAAAACTGCGGTGAACATGGAAAACTTTGTCAAACTGGCGATGTTCCAGGAAGCACAAATGTCGAATGTTCTTCCGGCATTTGTTTAGCCAGCATGTGTAGTCAAGGTCATGTCTATAATGGCACATGCGAAGCTGACGATATCAACAATTGCGGCGGTCATGGCATTGCCTGTACAACAGCTAATATTTCCGGAAGCAGTGCCGTTGAATGCTCGACTGGCGTATGCAAAGCGACTTCATGCAGTTCCGGACATGCATATAACGGCATGTGCGAAGCAAACAATAACAATAACTGCGGAAGTCATGGCGTAACTTGTACAACAGCAAACGTTTCCGGAAGCAGTGCCGTTGAATGCTCGACTGGCGTATGCAAAGCAACCAGTTGTTCTACTGGTCATTTATACAACAGCAGATGTGAAGCCAATAGTAACGACAACTGCGGCAAACATGGGGTAAAATGTACGACCGATAATATCGCTGAAAGCTACACCGTTGATTGTTCAAGCGGAACATGTAGGCCAACCAAATGCAATAACTATTATCACGTCTATGAAAATATATGTGAAAAGCATGATATCGACAATTGCGGCGGTCATGGCATTGCCTGTACAACAGCTAATATTTCCGGAAGCAGTGCC
>JAZRWV010000119.1:0-3106 GCA_045599925.1 Myxococcota bacterium | reverse complement strand
TTGAACAGGCGCGGTATGCCTGCCTTGATGAAGACGATCAGCGCATCTACGACCGCAGTTTGATGGATTATTGGGATATTTTCGCCGTCGAGCAGACCCATTACAACGAGGGACGTGAAGCGGGGCTTGTGGAGGGCAAGGAACTCGGGCTTGCGGAAGGCAAAGAGCTAGGGCTTGTGGAAGGCAAAGAGCTCGGGCTTGCGGAAGGCAAGGCATTGGGGGCGTTGCAGATGCTTATAGGCCTTGTGCGCGACGGAATTCTGTCATTGGAGACGGCAGCTCAGAAGGCAGGTATGAGCGAGGATGAGTTTCGCGCTGCGATGGATGAGTGAGGGGGCGTGTTATACAGCTGCACCGTCAGACAGCCGTTATTTATAACAATGATAAGGGTCTCTTTCCTCTTCACTAAATATTGAATTTGGTGAGAAGTACATCTGACATACTAATCCTCCTATCTCGTCCAATTGTTTTGTCCAGTGGTTCTTACATGTAGTCTTGATTATACAGTTACTAAATAGATACCTGGATTCAGAATCTTTTGTAATAAATAACTTGTCGGCACATTTTGTTCTGTGGATTTGGCATGAATTTATTTCATCATCTGTCACAAAATCACAGTAAAACTCTATAGCAGCCTTACCTATGTTATTTTTGCAAAATTCTACAGATGAAAGACTTGCCAAGGGGGCATGGGTTATTTTCGTGGTTTCTATCTTTTTCGTGGTTTTTTCTTTTGAATGACAAGAAATCATGAGAAAACAACACGCAGTAATGAAAAATATGATATATTTACGCATGGAAGCCACCTATTGCTCAGTTCAACACAGGGATAACCCTGTTCGCAATCCACACAAAAGCCTCGGATACATTATTGATATGCTTACAGACAAATGGTTCATCTTTATCATAGATTCCGAGTCTGTATTCATATTCACCGTCATTGGCCTTAAGAGGCGTTTCATGGATATCTGCTCTAACACAAATATAAATTCCGTTGTCGCCGTCCCATGTTTTGGCAATTGTCATCTGCTGTTCTGTTCCGTAATGGACAATAACACTTGTGCTTCCCTGAAGCGTATAGTTATCCATTCCAGGGACAAATATTTCTAAATTATAGAATGAACGAATTGGTTCAAAAATACGGATCGCGTCAATTGCCAACTGCTTTTGTTCAGGCAACAAATCATCGAAATTCATAGTTTGGCGTCTTGGCCAGTTTGAAAAGTTTTCATTCATATCAACTCCGAAGTGAAAGCATTATTGCAACGATTTACAGCCTTACGATAGCTATAAACCTACTGCATCATAAAAAAAAAAAAAAATCAATCCTTATCGACCATAAAATGAAAAAAAAATGATACATTAAAGGAAATTAAATAATGGTGCGGGTTTGCAGCGATATTGAACAAAAAAAACCGGGCGCGTATGCGCGCAGGCCGAAGGGCGAGCACATAGCGACCGGCAAGAGGCCGTATGCGCCAAGCGTATAGGCCGATGCGCGGGGCGTATCGGCGCCGCAGAGCCGTGTCGCGAGACGGCTCGTAGCGAGATAGTCCGCGCCAGCGAACCCCATCAAAAAATCCCTCGCTTTATGCGATTCGGCGAGTTATGGTGAAAATGGGATCAGGACTGTGTCATGACACGGTTTAATTCGTGCGAACAATCGCAGTCGGAGGGCGTAATGGGCAGGTTTCTCAATCCGGGTAATGGTGGATTTCAAAGAATTATCAAAGATGCTGTATATGTCGACAAGACGGGGATTCCTGAGTTTCTGAACCAGTGGCTCGATACGTCAGCACGGTTCGTATGCAATAGCCGACGCACGTCATCCATATTGCCGCAGGCAATAGGCAAAGCCATAATTGACCTCAAAAACAAAGATACATATACAAATTGACGTTGAAAAAATCATAAGGCATGATTAATCTTACGGGAAATAGCGTGCAAACATGCTGTTAATAAACGTCATATCTTAAAACGGAATTTGATCAGAGGTTCCTCTATGAAACAGTATGATATCGAACTGAGCGAAGGCGAACTTCGAGGCATAGATGCACAACATGCGACCTTGCTTCGCGGGAATTCGGGAGAATGTGTTTATATTAAGGTTGTGGATGATGAACTTCACCTTGGGAATGCCGAAGATGTGCCGGTCGAAATCATCCGCACAGGTCGTCGGCGCAAAGTGAAAGCCGGCGAAAGTTTGCGCATACTGGCTGGTGACGAAATCGGCATTGGTGCAAAACGCATTGCGATAAAGAAGGTTTTTAAGCGTGATACAGAAGGGAGCGCGCGACTTAAAAAAGGCGGCATTCTGGCAAGTGCGGCGGCTGCGATTCTACTCGGAGGCTGCGATGTCCATTTATTCCAGACTGTCGGAAAAATGAAGCCAGTAGAAGTTTCTACGAATGCGGACAGTGTTCCAAATTCATCAGTGCAGCCGAGCGAAGAAAATCCGGAAGCGAATCCAGAAAATGCAACCGGCAATGCAAAGGATACGGAAAAGACTGAAGAAGTGCCCCCAAAAATTATTCCAGTACCACTCAATGGGGCACCATCAGTGCCGGAAGATGCAGAAAGCGATTCTGCGGCTGAAATTCCAGAAACTGTGGACGAGCAGGAGTGCACGGGAAGATGCCTAAAGATTGAACCGACACCGGAAGTCGAAGTCAAAGCATTGGAAGACAGCATAACAAAGAAGGAATGTGCCGATCTCAAGAATGAAGCATTCCGCGACTGCTGTGAAAAAATGACGGACGAGGTGGTGCGCAATGTCTGTTGTAAACAGTCGGAGAAATTCTTTAATCAAAAGTGCCGAACACCGGATATTGTTGAAGAAAAGCCACGGGTGGCCAAGCCACAGGTTATGGGAGGCCTACCATTGGATGGTTCGATAATATTTTAAAGATTATTTACTTTTTTTCTGGGGCACAGCCCCTTTCCTCAGTTCGCAATATGAAATGAACTTCGTTTCCCGAGCCGCCTCACCTCCTTGTCACTTCGTGACGTTCCTCCTCTCCATTATGGCGAGGAGGAATTTAAGGTAACATTTCATTTGCTCACTGGGCTCTGCGGTTTTCGCCATTCACAGGATGGCGAAAATCCT
>JAZRWV010000118.1:0-3459 GCA_045599925.1 Myxococcota bacterium | reverse complement strand
ACGTCGGTTGCGCCCTTCTCGGTGATGCGCATCTCATCTGCGAAGGTGATGTCGTTCGCCGTACTGGTCGTATCGCATCTGTCCCCGTCGGCGATGCACTCGTCGGACGCGTTGTCAATGCACTCGGACAGCCGATCGATGGTCTCGGTCCCATTACAGGTACCGAAAATCGCCCCGTCGATATCAAAGCCCCCGGCATCATCTCACGTCAGAGCGTTAACGAACCTCTTCAGACTGGTATTAAAGCCCTCGATGCTCTCGTTCCCATCGGCCGTGGCCAACGCGAACTCATCATCGGTGACCGTAAAACCGGTAAAACCGCAGTCGCCATCGATACCATTCTCAATCAGAAAGATACCGGCGTTTACTGCATTTACGTCGCTATCGGTCAGAAACAGTCCACGGTTGCTCAGGTCGTCGAAACACTCCGTAAACACGATGCAATGAAATACACCATCGTCGTCAGTGCAACGGCTTCTGAATCCGCACCTCTTCAGTACCTCGTGCCTTACGTTGGTTGCACAATGGGTGAATATTTCCGCGATAACGGAAAACATGCACTCGTCATTTACGATGACCTTTCAAAACAGGCCGTCGCTTATCGTCAGCTCGCTCTGCTCCTCCGTCGTCCACCTGGGCGCGAAGCTTATCCTGGCGACGTATTCTATCTCCACAGCCGTCTGCTCGAACGTGCCGCAAAACTCCGCGAAGACTGGATTATCGTCGACGCCGATGCATCCGATTCTACAGAAGTCGGTGTGGATGGCAAAGTTTACCCAGGTGCCGCAGGCAAAAAAGAAGCTGAAGCCGTCGCAAAAGAGAAAGGCTCAACTTACAAAGTGATGCGCCATCCCAAAACCGGTGGCTCTCTTACCGCTCTGCCTATCATCGAAACTCAGGCCGGTGACGTTTCCGCATACATTCCGACAAACGTCATTTCCATTACGGACGGTCAGATCTTCCTCGATACAGACCTCTTCAACGCCGGTACACGCCCCGCTATCAACGTCGGTATTTCCGTCAGCCGAGTCGGTGGTGCCGCACAGATCAAGGCCATGAAAAAGGTCGCTGGTTCTCTTAAACTCGACCTCTCCACATACCGCGAACTCGAATCATTCGCTCAGTTCGGCTCCGATCTCGATGCCGTTACCCAGGCAACCCTCGCTCGCGGTGAACGTTTGACCGAAATCCTTAAACAAGGTCAGTATGTTCCTATGCCCGTCGAAAAACAGATCATCTCTGTTTACGCCGCTAATAACAACTGGCTTAAAGATTATCCGGTCTCAGCCGTTAAGAGATATGAAGCTGAAATGCTTACCTATGTCGAAACAAATCATAAAGATATTCTCGACACTATCCGCAAAACGAAAAAACTTGATGATGCCCTCATTAAGCAAATCGATGCGGTTCTTGAAGCCTTTAAGGCGACATTTGATCCAAATAAAAAATAGTCTTTCCCGCTGTGCTTAAACAGCACAGCTGGCACTTTGTGTCCGTATGCCCCTCTCATCGGGGCGCCATTTATTGGGGAATCAGCAAAATGGCGAATCTCAAGCAGATCCGTAAACATATCGCCAGCGTAGAGAGCACCGGAAAAATTACAACCGCCATGAAAATGGTTGCTGTTTCCAAGCTTCGCAAATCACAGGCTGCTGTCGTTTCAACTCGTCCCTACGTCAACGAACTTATCAATACCATTGAACATCTCGTCGCCAAAACAGATGCATCACAGCACCCACTTTTGCGCAACCCTGATGTTAAGAAAAATGCAGCTCTTATCGTCATTTCCGGCGATAAAGGACTTTGCGGTGCCTATAATCACAATATCGTTAAAAGCGCCCGTAAGTTCATCGCTGAACGTCGCTCAAATTACGAAAATCTCAACATGATTTTTGTCGGCCGAAAAGCTTATGATGCGATGAAACGTACACCTGACGTCAATATGGATCTCGTTCCTGACGCTTATGCCATGAAGCCTGAAGCTCTTGCACTCGATATTTCAAAGAAACTGTGCGAGAGATTTACAAATGGCGAGATCGATGAAGTCTTTATCCTCTACACCGTGTTCAAAAGTGCTATAGCCCAGTCCGTCGTCCTCGACGGTCTCCTTCCGCTTCAGTCCATCATCACAAACGTCGATGCGGATGGCAATGCCTGCTTCACTGATGAGGAAAAAGACATGATTGCTGAAACGACTTATATCTATGAGCCGTCAAATCATGGTATCCTCGATATACTCCTGCCTCGTGCGGTTGCCATCCACGTCCAGCGCAGTCTCCTTGAAGGCATTGCCAGCGAAAATGGCGCTCGTATGACCGCTATGGATAATGCGTCAAAGAATGCAACCGAGATGATTAGTCACCTCAGACTGCAGTTCAACCGCGCACGTCAGGCCGCCATCACAAACGAACTTATCGAAGTCGTCAGCGGCGCCGAAGCTCTTTAAGTCTTTTTATTCCTTTCTTACTTTTTATAGGATGTTTTCATGAGCCCATCAAATACAAGTAACGGCAGGATCCTTCAGGTCATCGGGCCGGTCGTTGACGTCGCTTTCGACGGCAATCTGCCTGAAATTTACACCGCTCTCCGCGTTTCCAATCCTTCCATCAACGACAAAAAAGGAAACCTCGTCCTCGAAGTCGCTCAGCATATCGGCGAACACGTCGTCCGAACCATCGCTATGGATTCCACCGACGGCCTCGTGCGCGGTATGGAAGTCATCAATACCGGCCGCGGTATTACCGTTCCCGTCGGTAAAGAAACACTCGGCCGTATCATGAACGTCGTCGGTGAACCCGTCGATGAAAAAGGTGAAATCCATTCCACCGTCGAACCCTGGGAAATCCACCGCCCTGTGCCTTCCTTCGAACAACAGGCCGTTTCCGTCGAAAACTTCGAAACCGGTATTAAAGTCGTCGACCTCCTCGCCCCTTACGCAAAAGGCGGTAAAATCGGTCTGTTCGGCGGCGCCGGCGTCGGCAAAACCGTTTTCATCATGGAACTCATTCATAACGTCGCAATGAAACACGGCGGTTACTCCGTCTTCGCCGGCGTCGGTGAACGTACCCGTGAAGGTAATGACCTTTATTGGGAAATGGTCGAATCCGGAACCATCGACCTCAAAGATCAAGCTAACACAAAAGTCGCACTCGTTTACGGCCAGATGAATGAGCCGCCTGGGGCTCGTGCTCGCGTCGCCCTCTCTGGCCTCACCGTTGCCGAATACTTCCGCGAAGAACTCCATCAGGACGTGCTCCTCTTCATCGATAACATCTTCCGTTTCACTCAGGCTGGCTCTGAAGTTTCCGCTCTGCTCGGTCGTATCCCAAGCGCTGTCGGTTATCAGCCTACCCTCTCCACCGAAATGGGCGAACTCCAGGAACGTATTACCTCCACCAAAAACGGATCCATTACCTCCGTTCAGGCAATTTACGTCCCCGCCGATGACCTTACCGACCC
>JAZRWV010000117.1:0-4742 GCA_045599925.1 Myxococcota bacterium | reverse complement strand
GCGGATTCCAAAGGACTTAGTCCTTTGGCGGGGTCCGGGGCAGAGCCCCGGCTGAGATATAACAATACTCTCAATTTATCTCTGCCATCTTTTTTTATCTAATTATGATAGTCAGATATTCTGTTTGCATTTTTGCAAATTTTATAAACTACAGGGAAGTCTCGATTATGCAGAAATCAAGGTAATATCCATATCATCCGATACAAATTACAATAATATAACAACAAATGGTATTCATTTTGCGGATTATGGATGGGATGGTTTCTATCAAAAACTTCACCAAACTTGAGATACGATGATTCCGGTCTCCATGAAGGCCAAAATGAGTCAGGCACACTGAGCATCGTTCTGGGCATGAAACCGAGTGCAACCACCACGGTTACGCTTTCATATCCAACCGACACGATTAACATAACACCAAACAAGCTCACGTTTACGACATCAAACTGGTACGAATATCAAACTGTAACCATTAAACCCGTTGAAGATAACATCCCCCATAATGATGGCGATATTAAGATAGAATTCAAAGCCGACGCAAACTTCTATTCGGCGAGCGACTACATGACGTTCAAGCGCTATGACGATAACAATTAGCGGAGCCGTATTGCGAAGCAATAGGCGAAGCATGAAGCCGTATTGCGAAGCAATAGGCGAAACCAATTCAAGAAGCCGCGTTGCTATGCGACGCGGCAATCACGGCGCGTATTTGCGAAGCAAATAACGACGTCCACACAAATAAAAAAATCAAAGATTTCCAAAATCCAAAAAATATAAATATGAAAAAACGACATCTATTAGTTTCACTGACGACTCTTTCTTTCCTGGCTGCCGCTTGCGATAAAGGCGACGAATGCGCAAGAAATGCCGACTGCAATTATCCGTGTGAATACTGCAAAGATGCCGCAGACAATGATTTCAAAAATGGTTTCCCATGCGGCCGCATCGACAATGGTGACAATGAAATCGTCCGGGTCCTCTACACATTCCCCAATCAAGGCGGAAAAGTTCCCAATGTCGCTGTTCCGTTTAATGTCAAAACACGGCAGCAGGTGGGCACAAAACACATTTCGTCTTGCGTCGTTTGTCACCTTGCCCGTATTTTCGATCTAAACGCTTAATTTCATGTCTCGGAAGAATTATAGTCAATGTATGAAAAACAGTGTTATACTGCGCCATGGTTCGAAACTCCTTGCAAAATGCGGTTGTCTCGAATTTACTTTTAGGAAACTCTGAATAAAAATTAATAGCTTTATTTTTCTGGGGATTTGCCCTTTTTTCCTCAGTTCACAATATGAAATCCGCTTCGTTTCTCTAGCCTGTCGGCTCTTCAACTCGTTCATTTCATTTGCTCGCAAAGTTCTGCCCTGACTGCCATCCAGTATATGGCTGCCATCACAAAGCCTCCTCGATTATCTGCAATTCCAACATTTAAATATCGTTTTATTCAGAGCATCCGTAGAACATCCTCCTGTACACTGAACTCCTGCTCATTGGATACTCAACTCATACGATGTGTTATAAGTTGCCAGATATATTTTATTGTCTCTGTGGAATATCAGCTTCGGAGCAGATTTAAGTGCTATCGAATCCACGACAGTTCCCGTATTCAGATCCAAAGTGTACAAGAAATCTTTCTCGTCTGTAAATCCATACCCACAAATGATTGTATCATCAACAATCACAAAATTTTCTGCATTTGAGACCAGAGTTTTGCTTCGCCATAACACATTGCCTTTTAAATCGACGGCAATAATGCTTGCAGTATTTGGATTAGATTCTGAATATCCACGATGTGCAAGTGAAACATATAAAATATTATTTTTTACAGTGGCATACCGAATATAGGAATCAAATTTATTGTTACTCACCAAAGCAGTGAAATCAAACGCATATTGTTTTCCATTTTTATCAGTAACAGTCAGCATTCTGTATTCGAAATCGTATTGTGCTCTATCAGCAGAACCTTCATAACGATAGTTGTCATCAGAATATGGAATTTCCTGTTTAACAAACTTATTTTTTGTCAGCCATTCATCATAATCAATTGCAGATTCTGATTTTTTACTTATCACTTTTAATTTGGCATGTTTTTTGGCTGATGCCAAATCATCACTGATAAAGCCGGCATAAACAGCTTCAATTTCACAGACATGCGGTTCTTCCGGGTTTTCATTTTCTGCCGGATTGTCAGCATTTTCAGGTGCATCTTTTGCTGTATCGACAACGAGTTGTTCCTCCTGATTCTCATGATTGGAGTCAGGAACGATTTCTTCATCTACAACATCATTTTTGAGAGAATCATCGAGTTTAACTGATGGCTGTTCAATATCAGGTTTGTTATCGGATACTGCATCCTGTTCTGTTTTGCTCTGACTTGCTGGATGACATGACGTCAAACAGCAAAACGCAGCCCAAACGCATAAGATTTTTTTCATATCCACCCTGTTTATTTCAGGTGACGATAAATGTATCGCACATAAAACATCAAAAAAGGCCGGTCAAACTGACCGGCCTAAGAAATAAGAAAGCAGTAAAATATCAGCTACCAATAGCGAAATCCTGGAATCTGTTGCCAGCTGAAGAATAACTGACATGAATCCATGAACAGCCATATTCGTTGATGAGCTGATCATACTGAATAACGCCTTCACGCCCGAGTCTACGAATGAGTTCGAGGAGTTGATAGTTCAAATCCTTATTTCCAGCATCGAGGTCTGCCGCCTGTCCAGACATGTGCTGACTTGTGGAGGATGATCCACTAATAGCACTGTTCAAAGCAGGGGAACGATAACCGGAATTGACGTGAAGAGGGCTTGCCCATGCTTCGCGAATAGGATCGAGAGCATTGTTCACGAGTTGTTTAAGATTTTCCAAAGCCTGAGGCGTTGGAGAATTATCAATACCCAGGTCGTTAGCCGTATCGCTGAAAATCAGTTCAGAAATTGTAAAGTATTTGAAACCATCATTATTCAGAGCAGCATTATTGCTACCACTTCCAGAAGTCTGAACTTCATTTTGAGCAGCCTGTTCTGAATTCTGAGCAGGAGCTGCAGACTGGACAGAACCACCAGCCGACTGAATCTTAGCAAGTGTATTGGGACCACAAATACCATCGACATCGGAGCCAGAGAAACCATTGGCAGCCTGCCATTCCGCAATTTTACGGGAAGTAACTTTTCCAACGATACCATCGACATCAGTGCCAGTCAGACCGATGCATCTCTGAATATCCATCCAGGTGTTTTTGCTGTATCCATAAGCTTTATTCAAGCTAACAGCATGGTCATAATCAATGCTGTCAAAATCGATCGCTGAAGAAGTGCTTTCAGGTTCGGCGACGGCAACTTCGGGTTCATCAGCTACTGCGGGATTAACCACAGCTTCTTCAACATCTTGAGCTGTTTCAACTGGCTGAGCTGGAATAGAAACGCCACCGGCACGAATAGCAGCGAGTGTATTCGGACCACAAATGCCATCAAGATCACTTCCTGTGAAGCCATTTGCGGCCTGCCATTCGGCGATTTTGCGTGTCGTTGTTGGACCAACGAGGCCATCGACATCCGCGCCCGTCAGGCCGATACCGAGCTGAATTTCACGCCAAACATCTTTGCCATAATTATAGCTTTTGTTGAATTTGAGAGCTTTGTCGTAATCAATGCTGTCCAATGCAGCGAGAGATGAAACAGGATCGGATACCCCGCCACTATTATCCGCGCCGCCATTGGATTCTGTATTCTGTGTCGGATTCAGTGGAGCTGTTTCTCCAACGGTTTGTGTTGCAATACCGCCGCTTGCGATAGCAGCCTTGTCTGCTTTTAATGCAGCAATAATCTGATCATAGGAAACGCTGGCACTGTTAACGCCATCACCGGAATAATAACTCGTCAGCCCGCTGCTGTTGCCCGATTTGTTATAATTATTCGTCTGACCAGGCTTAATGCCGATAGAAGCCCATTCCTGAGCAATCTGGAGAGCCGCTTTATCGATACTACCGTTGCCCGTCAGATAATCCATAACAGCCGGGCGTTTTTTGAGAATCAGGTACTTGGAAAAGCACAAATCCTGAATAGACGGTGAAAAGACGTCGCTGTCTCGAAGCTGAAGATAGGCCTTTGCAGCCCGCAATGTATCGGGAATGATCTGATATCTGCCGAGAGCAAACAGCCGCCCTATTTTGGTACAAGGGGCATCACCATCGGTATAACTGATATTCAGTGTCGAACCACTTTGGCTCAATTCATCCAGTCTTCCCAGACTATGTTCATAGATGGGTTTGCCATCAATGAGTCCATAATAGGAACTTCCCAAGCCACCACTACTTTTATAATAATTGAAAGCACCGTATGGATTATTGCCACCTGTATCGGATTCACCGGAAGCAATGAGATTGGCTACATCCCCATGAGCCAAGTCCAATCCCTGATTTTTCTGTTCATTTTCAGCCCCTGTCGAACCAGCATTCACAGATTCCCTCTCCGAAGACTGAACACCATCATCTTGAATACTACCTATTCTGGCCTCAAGTTTGTCAGCTACTGGCATAGCCTTCCTCCATTTTTATGTCTGCCCCAGGCATTAGCATATGTCTGTACAGAACACAGTTTAACTATTTTAGTTTACAACGGCCTCCTCATAATTGCAATATCGCATATCGCTACCAATCCATGAATTGCAACAACTCAGCAGGGATGAATGCAAATCAACTGAAATGCAGGCACTAATTAAGTTTCTGAGAAATG